>JAYTOQ010000905.1:0-3159 GCA_043747665.1 Polyangiaceae bacterium
ATCACTGGCACTGCACGAACGATCCGGCGCGCACCAGCTCGCCGACACGAGACGCCGTCGCCGGCACGACCGTTCTTCGTCGAACGACAGGTCGCGAGCTCCGAGGCCGCGCTCAAGTGCAAGAAGAGCAAGCTGTGGGGGCTGCGCTACCAGCTCGACAGCGGCGCGGCGGATTTGGCTGTAGATTACAAGCGATTCCTGGCCAAGAAGCTCGAGGTCACCGTGGAGGTGATCGACTCGACGAACGCCAAGGCAACCGCGACGAAGACGATTCTGATCGCGCCGCTGCTGCTGTGTCCGGACGGTACGACGACGAGCTGCAACTGAGCGAACGAGCGGGACGCAGTCCCCACCTGAGTAAAAACTGAATTTCCAAGCGCGATTCGAGGGACGAGAATCGTGCTCGGAAGTTTAGGCGGCTACCAGCCGACGGCGACGAGCATGTACTGCGGATTCGCATGCGACACGTACGTCGAGTAGCTCCCGACGTCGTCGTAGGGGAATCCGTACGCCTTTCCATCGATGCCGTTGGCGTGCCAGAAGCGCGCGTAATAGTTCGCTGGGGCCGACGTGTAGAACGTGGCGCTGTTCTTCCAGAGCTCCTTGTCGAGCAGCATGCCGGCAGCGTCGAAGGTGCCCGCGGTGGCGCCGACGTGCCGGAAGATCGCCGCGGAGAGGTTTGGATACGCGCCAAGGCCGGAGCCGTTCGGACCCGGTTTGGGGATTCCGATCTGGTTGGCCGCCCACAGCTCGTCGACGAAGCCTGCGTAGTAGAGGGCGTGCGCACCGCCCTGGTCGAACCCCGCAGCGCCCGGCTGCACGATTCGATAGGGCGCGAAGGGCGGCTGAGCCGTCGCCTTGAACTCGTCGGGGACGTCGGCGAGATAGCGCTGGAACGTCGCTTCACGAGACTCCGCGAACGTCGGGTAGTCCTCGCCGACGGCTCTCTCGAAGCCGTCGGCGCAGTGGAGCTTCATCGCGATCTTCAGCCCGAAGGCGTCGACGCGCGTGGTGTTGCCGTTGTACTGGGCAGCGCCAATCGTGTGCTCGATGAAGTCGTAGTACTTGCTCTTCGACGGGTCGGCCGCACACGTGGCATCACCCGCCTTGCAGACGTAGAAGTACATACGGCCTGAGGCGTTCGCGGGCATGTCGTAGAACGGCTGCTCCGCGATGGAGTGCAGCTCGGTCACGTTTCCCCTCTGGAAGCGCCAGTAGATCTCGCTGTCCCGGAGAGCTCCGTTCGACCGGTTCAGGAACTTGAAGACCATTACGTTCTTGGCAGGCGGGATGGCGGTCGCATCCCAGAAATCTGCGGGGGCAGCGGCGTCGCCCTTCGGTCCGACCGCAGGGGGCGTTGCGGGAGCCCCGCCGTCGGCAGGGACGGCCTCCCCACCGCTCACGCCTCCGTCCGCCGCCGCGCTCGAGCCTGACGAGTCTTCCCCGCACGAGATCACCGCGAGCGCGACTGCGAGCGGCATCACGACCGTGGCCAACCGAACATTCGACATCGACATCGTCGTCCTTTCGAAGTGTCACTCGAAGCGAGGGGTCAATCAATTCGGCAAGCGGACGGTGAACAGCGCATCGATCGCGGCTGCGTCGAGCGTCGCCGGGAGCGCCGGAAGGATCGGCGCGAGCGCCGCCGGTACGTGCTGCGGATGAACGACGCCGAGCTGAACGCTGCGCTTCGCGACGTCGAGGCCGACGAGGAAGTAGCGATAGCCCGCGACCGGACGCCGGAAGGCCGCTCCGGGTCCCTTCGTCGGGCTGGCGACCGCCCCTGCGGAGGCCTCGACGTTCTTCGACTTGTCGACGAGATCGAGCGCAGCGGGCCATGCCGCGGGGTTGCACTTCGAACCGCACGGTCCCTCGCCGACGTAGCCCGCGTAGCCGATGAAGTTGGTACTGAAGACGTCCAGGTTCTTGAACGAGTTGTTGTCGTTCACGACCTCGAAGACGTTGAACTGGCCGCAGCCGTCGCCGAGGTACCCCTTGGCCGCGTCCTTCGCGTAGCACTGGCAGCTGGAGAACGAGCCAGCCCGCACGAGCTCTCCGACGCTGAGGCCGACCCAAGGCGCGTCATACCAGTTGCCGGTCGTGGCGCCCTTCGAGCACGCGTTGGCGATCTCCGTAGCGTGCGGCATCCGCGCGAGCACGACGAAGAGCTTCGAGCCGGCGAAGCCTCGATGCCACGTCTTACCTCCCTGCGGCGCGGGGCAATAGGGGTCGCTTCCTGGTCCGCACGCGAATGGCAGCGCCGACGACACGTTGACGAGACACTCCGAGCCCACCGCACCGCCGAACGGAGCGCCGTCGGTGGCATTGCCCTCGAACGCCAGGCCCGCGGCCGCGCTCTTCGTGCGCTCGTCCCACGCGGAGACGAGCGACCAGCCGCCACTCGCGCCGCTTGGTTGGTACACCGCGAGCTGCTTCACGGTGAGTGGTCCTCGCAGCGTCATCACGAGATCCTCGTCCCAAGGGGTGAGGGCGTCGCTGGCGATGTCGTGCTTGCCGCGGCAGCAGGTGCTCGTCTGGCTCACGTCGCACGCTCCCACCGCAGGGTCGCGCACCCTCGCATACCAGCCGGCCGCGCCGATATTCTGGAACGTGATCGTCCCGCCGTTCGACGCTGCGTCGAGCTCACCGCTCGCGAACGACGCGGCGCCGAGTCCCGAGCCTACGGGAGGGAGCGGTGGCGCAGGAGCCTCCGGAGAGCCCGGTGCGCCCGAGGCGCCCGAGGCGCCCGGCGCCGAAGCATCGGGGCGAGCCTCCCCGGGCGAGCTCGAGGACGAGCACGCCGCGATGAGAACGAGGGTCAGCCCGACGATTCGAGCGTAGAGGGTCGGCGATATGCGGGCCACGAGGAGATGGTCACGCGGGGCACTGCGATCTGCTCAACCTTCTCGAGCACCGAACGGTTTTCGGACCGAGGATCATCCGTGAGCGGCGAACAGCGCGAGGAGAGACGACGACGGAGGCTGCTGCTCTCCAAGGAGGAGCGGCGAAGCGATGCGACGCAAGTCGCCGAAAAGCCGATGGGGAGCAAACCGTTCAGTGCTCTACGGGAGCCAAAGAATCTCGATGGCCGCCGCCGCGGTGACCAGCGGCGCCCCCCAGCGCCCGACATTCGCGTCGGCTTCGCGCACACGAACCGCG
>JAYTOQ010000906.1:0-5627 GCA_043747665.1 Polyangiaceae bacterium
ATCAGCCTCCGGAGGACGCCGATGTCGCTCTCGCTCTCGAAGGGCACGGTGCCCGTGGCGAGCTCCTGCAGGCACACGCCCACGGACCACACGTCGGACCGCCGGTCGACGTCCTGGTTTCGCACCTGCTCGGGCGCCATGTAGCGGATCTTGCCCTTGAGCTGGCCCGCGCTCGTCTCCTGCGAGACGCGGTCGCGTGCCTTCGCGACGCCGAAGTCGATGAGCACCGTCGAGCCCGCATTCGAGATGAGGATGTTCTGCGGCGAGACGTCGCGATGGACGACGCCCAGCAGCGTGCCATCGCGCTCCCTGAGGACGTGCGCCGCGTGGAGGCCCGCAGCGGCGTCGGCGCAGATGCGGAGCGCGATGCCCGCGGGGATGCGCTGCTTCTTCTGCTCTGCGGCGCGCACCACCTTGGAGAGCGAGTCGCCGTCGACCCACTCCATGACGATGAAGGTGCTCTCCTCCTGCTCGCCGACGTCGACGATGCGCGCGACGTTGCCGTGCTCGATGCGCGAGGCAATGCGCGCTTCGTCGACGAACATCTCCTGGAAGCGTGGATCCTGCGAGTACTGGGGCAGGATCATCTTCACGACGACGAGGCGCTCGAATCCCTTTCGGCCGCTGAAACGGGCGAGCCACACCGAGGCCATGCCGCCGTACGCCAGCGGGCACAGCAACTCGTACCGGTCGAGACGGTGACCAGGTTGGAGCTGAGCCGGATCCATATCCCCTAGGGCAAGAGTATCGTGCACCCGGCCGCGCAAGCGAGAAGAACGCGGGCCGCGCGCTTCGGGCGGTGGGTGTGTGACGAAGTGCCGAAACGCCTCTCCTCAGCGACGCGACGACAAAATCGCTTCGACGCGCTCCGGAGCAAGCTTTCCAGCTCTCTCGCGCAAACGCGCGAGGAGGTCGGCGCGATCGGGCGGCGCCGCGACGGGACCACGCGCGCCTCCGCTGGAGGACGGCGCGGACGCGCGGGCCGCTGCGACGGGACGCGGTCGCTCGGAGACCTCCCCGGGGACCGACGTCACGGGGGTCGGAGCGGGCGTCGATGCCCTGTCTTCGACGTCGGGCGCGAGCGCGAGCGCGTGCTCGTGCTCGTGCTCGTGGGCGTGCGCGGGCGAGGCGGGGACCGGCGGAGGGGTGAGCGCCATCGCGCGACCGCTGCCGGTGCGCTTCGCGTTCGCGCGCGCCGTTGCATTGGCCTTCTCGCGGGCCGCTGCGCGTGCGGTTGCCACCGCGGCCTCCTGATCGGCCATCGACAGCACGGCCTCTGACGTCGGCCCGGGCGCGGGCGTCGAGGCGGTGAGCGCATCGGCCAGCGCGCCTTCCGCGACGGGCACGCTCAGCACCGGGCGCGAGGGTGACGACACATCGCCCATCGAGCGCGATTCGCGCATTGCCGTCGCGCGATCGACCACGGATTTGGAGCGTGGATCGAGGCGCGTGAAGCGCAGCGTGAGCCCCGGCTGCCCGCGAAACGCGTTCTCCTTGTGCGCGAGCACGCGTCCTTCGCCGCGAAGGACGGTGGTGCCCGACGCGAGCGTGACCTCGAAGCGCAAAATGACGCCGGTGGGCCGTGGATGCGCGCCGATCAGCACCACGCTCGTCTTGCCGACGGTCTCGAGCTCGTGCTCGAGCAGCTCGTCCTCGGTCTCGTAGGGACGGACGATCCGGATGGCGACGGGGGGGCGATTGGTCTCGGCCACGGCGCGATGGTACCGCAGATCGGCGCGTGGTACTCCGCCCAGCATGCCAGGCCCGGCCACGCCCGTTCCGCGGCGCATTCTCATCGTCGGAAGCGGCGCACGCGAGCACGCCCTGGCGACCGCGCTCTGCGATCACGACCTCGTCATCGCCCCCGGCAACGGCGGCACCGCGCGCATCGGACGCAACGTGAACGTCGCCGTCGACGATGTCGCCGGCCTCGTGGCGCTCGCCGCGCGCGAGCGTGTCGACCTCGTGGTGATCGGACCGGAGGCCCCACTCACGCTCGGCCTCGTCGACGCGCTCGCCGCGAAATCGATCCTCGCGTTCGGGCCATCACGCGGCGCCGCTCGTCTCGAGGGCTCGAAGGCCTTCATGAAGGAGTTCCTGAAGCGACACGAGATACCGACCGCGGCGTTCGCCGTGTTCGACGATGCCGAGAAGGCGAAGGCGCACGTCCGTGCCGCGGGGCGCCCGCTGGTGGTGAAGGCCGACGGTCTCGCGGCCGGCAAGGGCGTCGTCGTCGCGTCGTCGTGCGACGAGGCGCTCGAGGCCATCGACCGCATGATGGTCGCGCGCGAGTTCGGCCATGCGGGCGCCACCGTCGTCATCGAGGAGCTCCTCCCCGGCGAGGAGGCGAGCTTCCACGTCGTGTGCGACGGGACGCGCGGCGTCGCGCTCGTGGCAGCCCAGGACCACAAGCGCGTGTTCGACGGCGACCGCGGACCGAATACCGGCGGCATGGGCGCCTATGCGCCCGCGCCGGTGGTGACTCCGGCCGTTCACGAGATCGTGATGCGGACCGTCGTCGAGCCGACGCTGCGCGGCATGGCGCAAGAGGGAGCGCCCTTTCGCGGCGTCCTCTTCGTGGGGCTCATGATCGATGCCGGCGTCCCGCGCGTCCTCGAGTTCAACGTGCGCTTCGGTGATCCCGAGACCGCGGTGCTCGTGCCGATGCTCGACGGCGACTGGCTCGAGCTGCTCGAAGGCGCAGCACGCGGGGATCTGTCGAAGGTGTCTGCGCGCACGAAGAGCGGTGCCGCGCTCGCTGTCGTCATGGCCGCCGAGGGCTATCCCGCGAAGCCTACCGTCGGCGATCGCATCGAAGGCCTCGACGCCGAGCTCGCGGGCGGCGCGTTCGTCTTCCACGCCGCCACCGCCACCGACGGCGACGGCGCCGTCACAGCCGGCGGACGCGTCCTCGCCGTGGGCGCCTACGCGGCGTCGTTCGCCGCCGCACGCGACGCCGCGTATCTCACCGCGTCACGCATCCACTGGCGCGGCGAGCACCACCGCAAGGATATCGGACACCGCGCGCTCTCGCGGTGACGCGGACGGCGTCGACGCGCGGGCCACTGACGTCGCTGCGACCGCCGGTCGCTCAGGTCCCGCCGTCGTTGGTCGTGCCGGTGCTCGTGCCGGCGTCGGGCGTGGCGAGCGGGACCGCGAGGAGGTGAAGCGCGCGTCGTGGATCGTCGTCGCGACCTCCGTCGCTCAGGCGCGGGTCGGTGTCACCGACGCTGAGCACCACGTAGCTCGACGCCGCTGCGAACCAGTCCGGCGGGAGCGAGCGCGGTGACGAACGCTTCTGGATGTCGGCGAGCGACTGGACGACAAGCGTCTCGCGCGCGCCCGCATCGCCGCCGGTCGGCATTCCGGCGTCGTCGACGGCGCCGCCGAGCGTGACAAAGATGCCGCTTGTCGCGTACGAACCGAGATCGGCCGCGGCATAGTCGAGGACCGCGGGCGGGTTCGGAACCGCGACGCCGAAGGGCACTGCGCCCTCGACGAACGGGGCAGGAATCGCGCCCGCTGCGCCGCCGTCGAGCGCGCCGAACGCGAGCCCGAGCGCACGTCCAGCAGCGCGCATCTCGAGCGCGGGCGAGAGCTGCACGAGCTGCACGGGAAGCCTGGTTTCACCGAGTCGGGCGTAGGCCGTCAGCGAGAGCGTGGTCAGCGAGAGGTTGCCCGTCGCCGCATTCCAGCCTGCACCGCAGCGGTTCTTCGAGGCTACCGGATCGATGCTTGCGGCGCGGCAACCCGTGAGCACGAGCGCGTGCACGCCGCTCGATACGTCGGCGGTGACGACGCCGACGTCGACGGCCGACTTGCTGATCGAGCCATTCTGCAGGAGCAGCGCACACGAAGGACCGGAGGCTCCGCCGAACGCTGGATACAGCGGCCGCAGCACCGACTCGGGGAACACGTATGCGTGGCCGAGCGTCTCCGGACGCGCCGCAAGACGCACCACCGTTCCGACGTCGACGCCCACCACGTTGGAGTCGGGCATCAGGTCGACGCTCGGCTGCGGGAGGTCGGCTGCAGCGCCTTCGAAGCACACGCGAAACGCCGGAAACGACGCCGCATGCACGAGGACGAGCGCGTTGGCCTCCACGAAGGAGGCGCCCGGGACGGCCGACCCGGCGTCGGAGAACGAGCCGCCGTCGCTGGTGGGCCCGCCCTCGCGGAAGCCCGCGTCACCCGGAAGAGGCGTCGGCGTGGTGTCGGCGCTCGTGAGCGACGAGCACGCGGCGAGCGCACCCAGCGCGAGCAGCACAGACCCGCCGCTCGCGGCGGCGAACGCGATCCACGCGATCCCGCGCGAGGCTCGTCGTGTCGCGATCACGGCGTGGTGGGCGCCGAGCCGCCGTCGACAGCGCCGCCGCCCAATCCGTTACCCGTGCCGTCGCCGCCGTCGTTGTCGTCCTTCGTCTCGATCACCGGGACCGCGAGAATGTGGAGGTTGCGGCGATCGTCGCTGTCGACGCCTCCATCGGGGAGCTTCGCGTTGGGGTCGCCGAGCAGGAGCAGCGCGTAGTTCGAGGCGGCGGCGTAGTAGGTCGGCGGAACGTCCCGCGGCGACGACAACTTTTGGATGCGCGCGAGCGACTCCTCGAGCAGCTTGGTGCTGCCTGTGCCGCCGTCGGGCGCGCCGCCGTCGAGCGGCCCGAGGGTCACGCGGAACCCGACCGATGCGTAGATGGCGGTATCGGTCGCGTCGTACGTGAGCGCCGCCGGCTGCGGAGGCTGCGCGCTGCCGAAGACCGGCGGGTTGAGCGCGACGGTCGCTTGCGTCGCGCCCGGCATCACGAGGTCGCCGAACGTGATCCGCAAGGGTCGCGTCCCGCGCGCGCCCTCGACCGGCTGCGAGAGATTCACGACCTGCGCGGGGAGGATTCCGGGCGACGGGCGCATCGCTCCGGAGAGCGTGATGTCCTTTACGCTCAGGTTGCCGGCCTTCGCCGTCCAGTCGGCGCCGCATTCGGCGACGGTGCGCTTCTGGAGGCCGAGCGAGTCACTCGAGCATCCGCGAACGGCGAGGAGATGGACGCCTTTCGACAGATCGGTGTCGATCCTCCCGAGCGGCTGCGCGAGCGTCTGCAGGTTCATGTTCTCGAGGAGGTTTTTGCAAGTGGGCCCCTGACCGGCGCCGCCAAAAGCGGGGTAGAACGCGCGGATGAGCGGCTCCTCGAAGAGGTAGACCATGCCCGGCGCGCCACGCAGAGGCCCGAGACGAACTGCGGCGCCGACCTCGACGCCGACGACGTTCGCTTGCGGCATCACTTCGGAGTCGGGCTGCGGCCGGCGGTCGGACTCGTTCTCGAAGCAAAGGCGGAACGACTGCGCCTTCGCGGCGTGGACGAGGATGACCGCGTTGTCGACAGGGACGAGACCGGTGTCGGAGCCGGCCTTCGGAGCGGCCGTCGCGCCGAAGCCCGCGTCCGGCCTGTCGTCCGAGCCGCCGTCGCCGGTAACGCTCGGATCGGCGAAGCCGCTCAGCGAAGCCGAACCGCATGCGTAGAGAGCGCCTGACAGCGCGAGCAAGAGACCAAGCGTCGTCTGCGTCCGCATCATGGCCTCCAGCGTAGCATTCGCCGCGCCAGGTCCCGCTTGTGGGTGCATCGCGGATTTGACGA
>JAYTOQ010000907.1:0-3753 GCA_043747665.1 Polyangiaceae bacterium
GGCGGCGCCCAGCGGACGCTCGAGGAGATCGGCGTCCGCCTCTCGCTCTCCCGCGAACGCGCCCGCCAGCTCGAACGCGAGGCGCTCAAGAAGCTGCGCGTCGCGAGCGAGAAGCGTCGCCTCCGGGTCCACCTCGGTCGGTGACGGACGTCGCCGAGACCCGTTCGCTATTACGGCGCGCTCGGGACGTTTGATGTGGACGGGCCTTGCGGGCCGGCCGGCGAGGGCTGAGGCTTGCCCTGCATGTCCATGCTGCCGCCTGTCAGGTTGACCGGGTTCTGCACGACCAGTCGGTTGTCGACGCCCATGATGCCCGGCGTGTTGCGCGCCGCCATCTCCGCTCGATTCAGCTCTGCGCGGTCGGCGACCACACCCTCGAGCTTCACCACGCGCCGCGTCGTCTCCACCTTGATCTGGCTCGCGAGGCCCTCTCCTGCGAGGCGATCCTGCACGCGTTGCGAAATCTGCGTGTCGTTCTGCGTGCAGCCCGCGAGCGCGAGCACAGCAAACATCGCGAGAGTACGGATCTGCAGCATGTCGACCTCCTGGGCGAGCGCGCCCTCCCCGGATGAAGCAAGAGCAACGCCAGCGCCGCATCCACCTCTGCTGAGCTGCTTGCCACGCGCCGCCGAATGAGCGACGACCAGCACGTGGCCAGAGTGCTCCACCACCTCGTCGAGCCTCCCCGTCCCTGCTCGTATCTCGACGATCGCGAGGCGCAGCTCGAGATCCGCGTCATGGACGACGTCACCGTTCACCAGCTCGAAGCGCTCCTCTCGCGCGGCTGGCGACGCTTTGGCCCGGTCTACTTCCGGCCTGCCTGCGCAGCATGCGGTGAGTGCGTCACGCTTCGCATCGACGTCGCCGGCTTTGCGCCGAGCAAGAGCCAGCGGCGCGCCGCGAAGAACGCCGCGCGGCTCCGGCGCGTGGTGAGCGTTCCCACCGTCGACGACGAGCGCATCGAGCTCTATCACCGCTGGCACGCGCAGCGCGAAGCGACGCGGGGCTGGGATCCCAGCGAGCTCGATCCCGAGCGCTACGCAACGGACTTCGCATTCCCGCATCCTGCCGTGCGCGAGGTGGCATTCCGCGATCCCGAGGACGGCGATCGGCTCGTCGGTCTCGGCATCTTCGACGAGACGCCGCAGTCCCTGAGCGCCGTCTACTTTTTCTGGGATCCCGAGCGCGCGCCGCCTTCCCTCGGTGTCGCCAACGTCGTCACGCTCGTCACGGAGGCACGAGAGAAAGAGCTGCCGTACGTGTATCTCGGCTATCGCGTGCTCGGCTGCGCTTCGCTCGTTTACAAGTCGAAGTACGGGCCGCACGAGCTGCTCGTGGGTCGGCCTGCCTTCAGCGAGACGCCCGACTGGCAGCGTCATCGCGCCCCGTCGCCCGCGAACGGCAACGAGCGCTGAGCGCTGAGCGCTGAGCGATCTCGAGAGCAGCTCAGTCGCGAATGAGCGGCTCGCGGTGCTTCACGAACTGCGCGATCATCGCGCGCGAATCCTCGGGCGCCGAGGCCAGGCGCGCGCCGAAGCCCGCGGGGCTGTCCTCGCCGAGCTCGTCCTGGGTCCACGCCACGGTGCCCGCGACCTCGAAGCGATTGCCGCCGGGCAGCTCGATGGTGAGGACGACCGCTGCGCCGATGGGCGGAAGCTTCGCGTAGGTCGCGACGAAGACGCCACCGTGCATGACCACGTCGTCGCCATCCATGCCGCGATAGAAGTTGCTCGGGCTCGACGCGCCGAGCGCGACGTCGAAGCGCGGCACCGACCCGCCGCCGATGGTGGACAGACGTTGCTCGAGACGCTGCACCACCGCGATGAGGTCCTCGATGCGCGCCGACGGCGCAGCGTTGAAGCCCGGTGAGCCCGGCCCACTTGGACCGCTCGGTCCAGATGAAACCCCTGCGCCAGAGGCTCCGTTCTTCACGAGGTCGGCGAGGTTGGCGATCACGCGCTCGATGGTCTTGGCGTGCTCGCGCACCACGTTGACCACGGACACCGCGGCGGCGGACGTTCCGTCGTCGACCCGCAACTCCACCTTTGACGGCTTGCCGAGCGTTCGCATCGCCTCGTCGAGCTTCGCGAGATAAAGCGCGAGCGAATCGTCGCCGCCGCTCTTCGTCTTCAGCGCCGCGGCTGCCGAGGCATGCGCAGCTGCCGCAGCGCTCGCCGCGTTGGCATCCGCGGCCGCGCCGATCGCGGCGTGGATCCGCTGCAGTGCCTCGTCGACGCCGCCGAGAGCGCCCGTCACTCGCGCGACCGGGTCGTCGCCGTTGCCGCCTGCGCGACGCGTCCGCACGAAGGACTCCTTGATCTCCTTCCAGCGTGCGGCTTGCTCTGCGCTCATGCGACCGCGCAGCTCGGCGAGCTTGAGCAGGTTCTGCTCAGCGCCGGTGGTGAGGGTCTGCGACTCGCTTGCATAGTGATCGTCGACGAGCTGTTGCAGCTCCTCGTCGTTCATCGCCGAGACGATCTTTTCGGCGAGCTTGTTCATGTTCCGGTAGCTGCCCTGAAGCTTGAAGCCCGGTTCCGTGCGGTATGCATCTTCTTGCGACGCCGACGCGATGTACTGCTTGTTCACCTCCAGCAGCACCTCCTGGCACGCCATCATGCGCTTCAGGACCGACGTGATCTCCTCGACCTCGGCGGCCGAATAGCCGTACTTGATCTCGGTGAGCGGGATCTCCTCGCCGCGCGCGAGCTTCACCAGCTTCTGCACGTCGGACGGCTCACGCATGGCGAGCGGCGCGAGCACGCTGTTCGACGTGAGCGCGTTCTCGAGATAGCTCGACGCGAAGAGATCCTCGGCGCCGCTCAGGATGTCGCCGAGGTTGTAGGTGTCGGCGCGGTTCGCGAGCATGTCCGGAATCTGGAAGCGCGTTCCCGTCTCCGTGTACGGATTGCCTGCCATGACGATGCAGAACTTCTTGCCGCGCAGGTCGTACGTGCGGGACTGGCCCTTCCACACGCCCTCGATCTTGCGCTGCCCGTCGCAGAGCGAGATGAACTTCTGGAGTAGCTCCGAGCTCGTGTGCTGGATGTCGTCGAGATAGAGCATCACGTTGTTGCCCATCTCGAAGGCGAGGTTGATCTTCTCGACCTCCTGGCGCGCCGTCGCCGTCTTCGCGTCTGCGGGATCGAGCGACGTGACCTCGTGGCCGATGGCGGGGCCGTTCACCTTCATGAAGACGAGCCCGAGCTTGCTCGCCACGTACTCCATGAGCGTGGTCTTGCCGTAGCCGGGCGGCGAGACGAGCAGCAGCATGCCCATGAGGTCGGTGCGCTTCTTCTCGCCGACCGACCCGATCTGCTTCGCGAGGTTGGCGCCCACGAGCGGCAGGTAGACCTTGTCGATGAGCTGATTGCGGACGAACGACGTGAGCACGCGCGGCGTGAACTCGTTCATGCGCAGGCGCTTTCGCTCGCGATCCACGATGTGCGCCTTCCGCTGGCGGAACGCGCGGAAGCGCACGGCGTGCTCGCTCACGAAGGGGACGAGGCGTCCGAGCAGCTCGTCGATGGCGAGCCGCATGGTGCGATTCTGGATGCGCGGGTGCGATCCGAGCAGCCCGTCGACGGTGGTCTCGACGGTCGCGGCGCTGGTCTCGCGCTCCACGCCGCGATCAGTGACGAGCATCACCGCGGCCTCGCGAACGAACGGGCGCGCGTGCTCGATGTTCTTGGTCCCGACGAACGCATCGACGTAGGCGAGCGCGACGCCCAGCTTCGCGGCGACGTGGTTCTCCAG
>JAYTOQ010000908.1:0-9428 GCA_043747665.1 Polyangiaceae bacterium
CGCCCTTCTTGCGCTGCTCGGTGAGCACCGCGAGCGCGCGGTCGATGAGCTGCCGATCGGCACCGACCTGCCGGCCGATGGTCTCGGGATCCGCCGAGAAGTGGAACTCGAAGGGCTTGAAGAACGGGTGATCCACGGTGCTCGGCAGCGATGCGCGCGGCGCGTCGACGACCACCGACTGCGCGCTCTCGCCGTCGTCCTCGATGATGTCGATGCCCAGGTCACCGTCGAGCAGATGCGCGAGCTCACCGCGGAACTGCACCTCCGCCGGATGCGCGACACCATCGGCGAGGAGCAGGTGATCGATCAGCGCCATGAGCTGCTCCTGGCCCGGTCGATCGAACATCTGGAAGATCTCGAAGCAGCGCACCTTCAGCTTCGCATGCACGAACGCCTTGGGGTCCTCGCCCTCGGAGACGCTTTCCGTAAAGAGCTCCTTCACGTTCTGATCGATGCCCTCGAACACCTCGTGGAAGTGCCGCGTGTACTTGGTGACGACGTCGTCGACGACGTCCTTCGCGGCGTCGGGCATGGCATCGCGCGCGCGATGCTCGATGAGCTGCCGGATGATCTCTTTGACGAACCCCTTTTCTTGGGCGTCGAAATCACCGTCGATGTATCCGAACGTCACGAGGTAAAAAATTACCGCGTGCATCTGATGCTCGGCGCGCTGCGGGTCCGTGCTGAACGTGATCACGTCCAGCACGATACCCGAAGGTCAGAGCGGATGCTTCGACGAGCAGACTCCGTTCGGGCCGCTGCCGTCGTCGCCGCCGCGGACCCAGTGTCCGGCCTGGCATTGGTACCAGAGGTTGTCGAACTTCGATTCGACGCAGGTCTTCGCGAGCTCCATCTCCTCGAGCGTGCCCGAGTAGCAGCCGCCGTCGGCGCTCGTATCGGTCTGATCGTCGGGCGTTGCGCTGTTCGCGGTCGAGGCTGAGGCCGAGGCCGAGCCGCTGGGCGCCGGGTAGCTGTCGCACTCGGAGCGATGCTTCTTGTAGCCGTACCAGGCGTTGCTGCCCTGCGAGCGGTAGATGTTCAGCGCACACCTGGTGTTCGCGGTGGCGTCGTAGAGGCCCGCCGGGGTGCTCGGACAGCCGGCGTCGTGGAAATGGAGGCTGTTCACCTGGAACAAGCCATAGTCGACGCTTCCGTTGCGGTTTCTGTTCGAGGCGCGCTCGTAGAAGTTCGACTCGTACTTGATCGTGCAGAGCATCTTGCCGACCGCCGACTCGGGGAAGCCGGCGCGTCGGATGAGCGTCGCGGCCTCGTGCTCGGAGAGCCTTCGACCCGCGAGGAGATGGTCCTGCGATTCGCCGGTCGGCTCGGACGAGCCGTCGTCGGTGGCGTCTGCCGCGCAACCGGCGATCGTCGTGAGCGTGACCACTGCGACCGCAAGCAAACGAATTTGACACTGACCCACGGAGCACCTCGTTGGAGAGTCCTCGCCGACCCTGCCTACACCTTCAGCAAAGGTCAGGCCGTGTGCGCGCTCCGGGTCAACTGTTCGTCATTACAGAAGTTTTCAGATTCGTAAGCGAGCTTACCGATCAGCCCAGGGTGGAGATCGCGGGGTCCGGGGATCCATGGCAGGTCTGGTGACCCCACCTCCGGGATCATCCTGTTCGCCACACTCCGTCGGGTCGCTCGGCCCGCGCCGGCACGTGGCTCATCGCGTGCTCGGCCATCGCCGTGATGGTGAGGCTCGGGTTCACGCCGAGGTTCGCAGGGATGATCGACCCGTCGACGACGTAGAGATCTTCGTAACCGAAGGCGCGGCTCCGCGGATCGACGACGCCGTCCTCGGCGGTGAGACCGATCGGGCAACCCCCGAGGATGTGAGCGGTCGAGGCCTTGTTGAGGAGCACCTCGATGGTGCCGCTCTGCGGAATGCCGCCCCCCATCTTCGCGGCCATCTTCTTCGCGACCAGGTTGGCGACCGGTATGTAGACAGGCACCGGCGGTCCGTCACCGCGGTCGCTGTCGAGCTTCTTGCCGAAGGGCCAGTACCAGCGACGGCGGAGCGTGTAGCGGAGGTGGCTGTCGACCGGCTGCATCACCAGGAGGATGGCGGTCTTCCGCGCCCAGCCGAACGGGATCATCGTGCGCGCGAACTGGATGGGGTGCTTGATGACCGTCCCGATCCAGCGCAGCCAGCGCGGGATGCTCCCGCCGCCACCGGTGAGCACGGTCACGAGCGGCGCCATCGCGTCGGAGCCGGCTGGATAGCGGACGACCTCGATGTGCGTCTTGTCGTCGGCGTGTTGGCGTAGACGAGGCTGCCGCCGCCGACGCCCGCGCCGTGGAGGAAGAACGAGTCCTTCACGAGCGTCATCTGGAGGATGCCGTTCATGCCGAGCCACGGCTTCCAGAAGTACTTGGGCAGGTTCCAGTTGGTCTTCGGGAAGTCCTCGCGCTTCCAGCGCTTGCCCATCTCGAGCACTGCGACGCGATAGCCCTTCTCGCTCAGGCGCAGCGCCGACACACTCCCGCCGAAGCCGGAGCCGACGATCACGAAGTCGTAGTCGAAGTCCGTCACTGCAAGACGAGGTTAGCGCGCGGGGCGGCCATGAGCAGGGTAGGATGCAGCTCGCTCCGATGGCTCGACCGGCGCCGCCCTCGATTCCGCCCGGCACCGTTCTCGCCGGGAAATACGCGCTCGGCGCCAAGCTGGGCGCCGGCGGAATGGGCATGGTCTTCGAGGCCACCGACGAGCACGGCCGAGCTGTCGCGGTGAAGACGCTGCTCGTCGGGCCGGGGGCATCGGCGGCGGCCGCTGAGACACGCGCGCGCTTCGACCGCGAGATCGAGGCGACCGCGCGGCTGCATCACAAGAACGTCCTCACGCTGCTCGATCACGGCGTCGACGACGCCACCGGCGCGCCCTACCTCGTCATGCCGCGGATGCGCGGCGAGGATCTCGGGCAGCTCCTCTCGCGCGTGAAGCAGCTGGAGCCGAGCGTCGCGGTGCCCCTCGTCTTGCAGGCATGCCGCGGCGTCGCAGCGGGACACGCTGCCGGGATCATTCATCGCGACATCAAGCCGTCGAACCTCTTCCTCGAAGAGGAGGACGGCCTCGTCATCGTCAAGGTCTCCGACTTCGGCCTCGCGAAGGTTCAGGACGCGGGCATCGATTCGTTGACCAAGTCAGGCGCGCTCATGGGAACGCCGCACTACATGTCCCCCGAGCAAGCGCAGGACGCGAAGCGCGTCGATGCGCGCACCGACGTCTACTCGCTGGGCATGGTGCTCTATCACGCGCTCACGGGGAGCCCCGCGTTCACCAGCTCCGGCGCGTTCATGGGCTTCCTCGTCGGGCAGACCGCGGTGGCGCCAATTCAGCAGAAGGCGCCGTGGGTGACCGCGGAGATCGCGCGCGTCGTGCACGCGGCGGTGCTGCGGTCCGCCGACGCTCGCTGGCCGGACCTCGCGGAGCTCGACCTCGGTCTGGTGATGGCTGCGGGATTCGAGATGGCCAACGCGCCGCTCTACAAGGCCTCGCTCGCGCCGCTCTCGCAATCGACGCGCACCGACGTGGCGACGCGTGCCGAGCTACCGGCGCACTGGCAAGATCTGCTGCGTCGCTGAGCGCGCGAGGCCTAAGCAGCCGCGCGGAACACCTCCGCCGGCGGGCACGAGAGGAGCGCGCGGAGCTCCGTCACCGGCGTCGACCAGTGCTTTTCCCAGCGAAAGGTGGGGAGAAAGCCGGTGCGCTCGCCGCGAGCGAACGCCTCGCGGAGCGCGCGGGACTGCTGCGGCCAGCGGACCGCCCAGCGCACCGTGCCGAAGAGCGCGATGATCAGCGAGCTCGGCGCGCGCGTCTGCGAGTACGTGAACGCCTGGAGCAGCACCTCGCCGCGGACGTCGGGCGTATAGCCGGTGAGGACGTGCCAAAGGTCGTGCGTCTGGCGCATCCGCAGCATCACGTACGCCGCGCGATCGTCGCCGATGTCGGGGAGGTTCTCGAACGCGTCGGGCGTGATGCCGTTGTCGTCGAGGAAGCGCGCGTACTCGCGGCCGAGGGCGCCGTCGGGCAGCGCACGCAGCGCGGCGAAGTCGACGTGCTTGCGATCGATGCGGGGCTGGTCGTGGAGGAGCGCGCGGCCCTCTTCGTTTTCGTCGATGCGCGTCATCGCGCGCGCGACGGCGGGGAGGTTCACGGTCTGCGAGAGCACGAGCACCTGGTCGAGGCGCCCGGGATCGCGCGCCAGCGTGGCGAGGCAGCGAACGACAGTGCGAACGCGCGTCGAGAGCGACGGGATGCGAATCCCGGACGGGGCCGCGAGGCGGGCGGGGAGAGCGATGTTCATGACGAGCTCCTTGGTCCTGTTGTCACTCTTGACAATAGGACGAGCCGCGCTGTTGTCAAGGATGCCAATGGCGATTAGGCTGGTCTCGTGTCTGCAGCATCGAAGCGGCCTGCGAGCCCGAAGAAGAGGGCTCGCCGTACGCCGGAGGAGGCCCGCGCGCTGATCCTCGATGCCGCGGATCGGGTCTTCGCGCGGCACCTCCCGGACGCCGTGGGCCTGAAGGAGATCGGCAAGGAGGCAGGCGTGAGCCACGCGCTCGTGACGCACTACTTCAAGACCTACGCAGGCCTCGTGGAAGCGGCGCTAGAGCGAAGGTTCGCGCAGCTGCGGCTGTCGCTCGTGAACCAGCTCTTCGTCGTGCTCGATGCGAAGGCCGGCGTCGCCGAGATGCTGGCCGAGTATCGCGCCGCGATCGCGCGGGACGCCGCCGACCCCGTCACGGTCCGGCTCGCCGCGTGGGCGATGATGAGCGGCCGTACCGCCGAGGCGGACTTCTTCGCCTCCCGCGTGCAGGGCCTCCGGCTGCTGGCCGACGCCCTCGAGTCTCGGCGCGGTCACGTGCCGCGCGAGGATCTCGAGTTCTGCCTCCTCGCCTCGTTCGCGCTCTCGGTCGTCTGGACGGTGGGCGGGCCCGTCCTCGCCGGCGCGCTTGGCAGGGGCGCCAAGAGCGGCGACCTGCGCTTCGAAGACCGCGTCACGCGGATGATCGACGGCTACCTGCGCGACGCCGCGAGGTCTCGCGACCTGGTGCCTTGACGACGGCTCGACGCCGGCTGGTCGATAAGCCGGCGCGCGCGGACGCGAAAGGGTGTCTTATGGACGTAGGACGCCGAATCGACGGCGCCCATCACGCGAACAGGACGGCGACTCATGGGCGACAAATCTCCGAAGGCGAAGAACAAGGCGAAGAAGCAGGACACGCAGAACAAGAGCCAGAAGGACGCCGCCGCCAAGGCCAAGGCGACCCCCTCGGGCGGCCAGAACGCCAAAAAGAAGGGCTGACCCGCAGCTCGCGCCTCCGTCCGCCGCGTGACACGGGTCGCGCGCAGACGGCGCGCGCGGCGCCAGCTGAGACACCAGCGCGCCCGGGTGGACTCGAACCACCGGCCACCCGCTTAGAAGGCGGGCGCTCTATCCAACTGAGCTACGGGCGCTTGCGGACATTCTACTACCTCATCTGGAACACGGCTGCGAAGACGTCCCGTCCGCGCGCGTCTGGACTATGCTCCGCCGTTCGATGGGAACGGCCGCTGAAGGATTGCGTAGTGAGGTCCTGAACGCGGCGTTCGACGACGCCGTGAAGGGGCGTCCCGAGCGCCTCTACATACAGCTCCGGATCCAGTCCGGGCTCCCTGGCACGCGGATGAACACCATCCTCGCGCAGGGCTTCGCGCACGAGTGCGCTGCGCGAGGGAAGGTCACCGACAAGCTGATCTTCGCCATGAGCCAGCTGCCCGAGGGCACGCCAGGCCAGAGCGAGAACGAGTTCCTCGTCGCGTGCGGCGTCCTCGCGATCGGCGCGCGCACCACGAGCGAGCCGAAGGATCTCGCGATGCGCAAGAAGGCGCTCGGCGTCCTCCACGATGCGTCCGACGACGTGCGCTTCCGCGTGCGCGAGATCGTTCCCATCGCCCTCGGCAAGCTAGGCGCCGTCCTCGGCGACGCGCTCGTCTACGATCTCGCGTCCTGGATGGACGGCTTCTTCCAGGCCAGCGCCGCGCTCCTCGGCATGGCGCAGCCCAACTTCCTTCCGCGCATCGACGACATGGACGCCGCGCTGGCGCGCCTCGACGAGGCGTTCGCGCTCACCAAGAATGCCGCGCGTTCCATGGCGCGCTATCCAGGTCGCAAGGCGCTCGTCGACGCTCTCTCGATCGCGCCTGGCGCGCTCGCGGGACGCTTCGGCGTTCCGGTCTTCGATCACCTCGTGACGTGGTCGAACAGCGAAGACCACGAGCTCCGCGGCGCCATCGAGGCATCAATCAAATCCGACAAGCTCGCGAGCCGCTATGCCCCCGAGATCAAGCGGGTACGCACTGCCCTCGCCGCCGCTCTCCCGCCGCCGCGCGATCCGACGCTGGCCGTCAAAGGCATGCGCGGCCGAGGGAAGAAGCGCAGCAAGCGCCTCTAGCGCGGGCGCTCAGCGCGGCGCGGGCGGCATCGAGGTGCGCGACGGACGAAGCGACGGCGGCACGCTGTCGTCGGTGGTCCGCAGGCTGCGCGGCTGCAGCGACGCCGGCACTCGCTCGTTGAGCTCGGCGGCGTCGTTCACGATCTTCGTCGCCGCCGCTGCGCGTGCCGTCTTCTCCGAGAGCGTCGCGTGATCGACGACAGCATGGCCCTCGAGCAGATCGAGGTAATCGAGATCGAGCTCGCCGCCGCTCGGGAGGATGAACACGCCGAAGAGGTGCGCATGCCGCCGCACCTCCTGCACGAGCTGACGCGGCACATGCAGCGCGGCGTGGGTCACGAGATGGACGACGGGATCGCGCTGATCGCGCGCGCGCAGGAGCGCGAGCTCGGTGGCGAGCTGCGCGAAGACGCGCGCCGGATTACGGCCTCGTTCGCCCTTGAAGCCCAGGAGATAGGCGGCCGGGAGCTGTCCCGCCTTCGAGCGCTGTACATCGTAAAGGCGCGAGTCGAAGAAGCGCATCCACACCTCTTCACCGGCGAGCTGCAGCTTCTTGCCGAGCGCGATCGAGAGGCCGCGTGCGAACACCTGGCGATCGCCGCGCATCGACGCTGACGCATCGATGAGCAGGTAGTGGAGGCGGCGCGCCTCGTCGGGGGCCTGCTCTCGCGTGTAGTAGAGGATCTCGTTCTCGATCATCCGGCGCGCGAACTCGTCTTCGTCCCACGCCAGCTCGGTGAGCACGAGCGAGTCGAGCGACCCCTTGTTGCCGAGGCCGGCGTAGCCGTGGACGGCGTGCGTGCCGGTCGCCTTCGCGCGATGGGTCTCGAGCACACTCGGGAGCAGCTCGAGCGAGAAGTTGACGATGTCGTTCGCCGCCGGGCTGGAGATGGCAGCAAGGAGATCGACGTGCGCGAGCGCGCCGGCGGCCGTCGACTCCGGTCCCAGCATGCCGAGCAGACGGAGCGTGTCGAGATCGAGCGCGTCGGCGAGCGTGAGCACGTGAAGGCGCGAGCGGACGAGCGCGTCGAGCGCCGCCATCTCGAAGTTACGCTGCACGGCACCGAAGAGCGCGGCGAGCTGGTTGTCGATGTCGCGGACCATCTCGGGATCTTGCGGCAACGTGGCGGGATACGGAGCCTTCACGGTGGTGCGCTGCACCAGCGAGCCGAGGACGCGCGCCAGCACCACCACGACGAGGTCGTCGTTGAGCCGCATGCTGCGCGCGCGCGCGCTGGCATCACTCTGCGAGACCTCGCCGAGGACGCTTCGATACGTCGCGAGCAGATCGGCCGCGCGCGGGACGCGGGACGTCACCGCATCCATGCCGGGACGCGGGCCGATCTCGAGCTGCTCCTTCGGCGCGGCATAGAGCAGCCCGAAGTCGTGGACCATGAAGAACGGGATGTGTAGGCCGAGGCGCGCGAGATCCCGGTACCAGCGGATGGCGCGGACCACCATCATCGGCGACGCCGCGCGCACGCCCGACAGCGCCAGACCGCCGAGCGGTCCGGTGACGACGGGGTCCTTCGCGAGCGCTGCGGAGACGGGCATCGGCCAGCCAGGATAGCCCTGTGATAGGGTCGCGGGCCAGGATGGTCGCCTTCGCAACGATGCGGCGCCTCGGGACCGCGAAGCCGCGCGCCGGCACCCTCCTGCTCGTCGCCGCCGTCGCCGGCATCATCGGCGTCGTCCAGAGCGGCTGTAGCAAGGACGACGCGAGCGCCGCGCGCGCATCGCGTCGTGGCGAGGTCTGCCAGGTCGCCAGGGACTGCGAGGACGGTCTCTTTTGCGCGGCCGTCCCGAGCGGGAGCGGCGGCATCTGCGTGACCGGCAACTTCAAGATCGCGAAGACCACCAAGTCTTGCAACCTCATCGAGTGCGCCGGCGCCAGCGACTGCTGCGCCAACACCGACAGCGTTCGCTGCGCGCAGCTTCGGCAGACCTGCAACGCCGACGCCGGCTTTCCGTCGGAGCAAGCGTGCGCCGACTTCGCGCGGCAGTGCGGCTGCGAGAACGGCACCATCAACTGCGAGCTCGGCAGGTGCGTCTCGCATTGCAACAGCGACGCTGACTGCGCTTTCGACAGCACGGGATCCGCTCCACGCTGCACCGGCGGTAAATGCGTGCGTTGTACGGGCGACAACGATTGTGGCGGCGGCCGCACGTGCGTGAGCGGTGGATGCCAGGCGGCGTGCACCAACGATGGCGCGTGCAGCGGCTTCGATCGCTGCGTGTCCGGGCACTGCATCCCCTCGGGGTGCCAGTCCGATCGCGAGTGCGTCGCGGCGACGCGCAACGTCGACTCGCGCTGCGGAACCGACGGCAAGTGCATCGTGCCGTGCGAGACCGATCTCGAGTGCGGTAGCCCGACGAGCTTCCAGTTCTTCGCGTGCATCGACAAGCAGTGCACCTACGTGGGCTGCGAGTCCGACAAAGACTGCCGCCTCTTCTTCACGGGACCGTCGGACGCGAGCACGCTGCCGAACGGGCAGATCGCGGCGTGCCAGGACAACGGCGTCCTCGGCAACGTCGTCCGACCGCCGCAGTAGCTGCGGTAGAAATCGCTACGGCCCGGAGCGGCCGTTGTCGCTCTTCGGCGCCCGGTAAACGCGACCGTTCCGCCGTGTCCAGTAGAGCGTCGCCGCGTCGACGGCGAGACCGCCGAGATCGGAGAGCCCGTTGCTGCCGCCGAGCCCACTGCGGACGAACGTCGGCGTCTGACCGGTGCCGGCGAGCGTTTGGTAGATCACCCAGGCGCCGTTGCCGTCGTCGCCGACGCCGACCCAGTACGCGTTCGAGGAAGGATCGGCGGCGACGAAGCGGACCCCGTCCACCCGCACCAGGCCGTCGAAGAATCCGGCTCCTGGCGGCTGCTGCTTGGCAGCGGACCGCGTGGAGCGGCTCTTCCCGTCGAGATCGATCCACGCGAGGAACCTCGGCCCGAGGCTGAGCCCAAACGGCGACGTCTGTCCGGTCGCCACCGT
>JAYTOQ010000909.1:0-1737 GCA_043747665.1 Polyangiaceae bacterium
ACAGCGCCGCAGCCGGTCTGCGCGGCGAGCAGCGTGAGGATGACGGGAAGCGAACGAAGCAGGCGGGAGCGGGTCAGCATCATGGGGTCGACGGCATCAACGCCGGCCCCCGCGCTCCCTTACACCTTCGGCTCGGCCTCGCGCGTCATCTCCAGCATCGTCGTCCGAAACCCGAGCTTCTTGAACAGATGCTGCGCCGCCTCGTTCTGCACGGCGGTGAGGAGGACCACCCGAGGGGCGCCGCGCTCGGTGAGCCGGCGCACCACCTCCGAGACGAGCTGCTCGCCGAGACCGTGACCGCGCGCGCTCTCGTCGACGAGCACGTCATGCAGCTTGCCGCACGTGTCGAGAAGCTCGTTGTAGCTGCGAGGCTCCATGCGGCCGTACGCGTAGCCGACGATGGCGTCTCCGGGGTCCGCGCCTGTGCGCTCGGCGACGAGCAGCACCACGCGGTCGCTCTTCAGCTCGCCGGCGAAGTAGCGCGCGTACCCGGCCTCGGGGCTCGGGAGGTGGAGGTAGCGGAGCGGATCGAGCTCGTAGTGCATGCGTACGAGCTTGCCGGCGAGACGCGCAGCGGCAGGCAAATCGGCAGTGGTCATCGTGCGGACCGTGAAGGTGTCGTCGCTCACGGCCGAGGAGGATAGTGCATCGCGAGCGCCGCAGAAGGCCGGGTATGGCGACCGTGTCGCGCGCGACACGGCGAATGTCCGACCGCGTGGCGACGCCGCATCGACGAGAACGCCTGTTTCTCGGGGTGAAAGCATGATCCCGACGCCTGTGCCACGCACGGCACGCACGTTGCGAAGTGAGCCATTCGATGAAGTCGTCTTTGCTTCGTGGCCTTGCGCTGTCGTGTCTGGTGGCGGGCGTCGCGCTCTTCGATCCCGGCCGCGCGGACGCGTGCGGTGGTTGCTTCGTGCAGCAGACCGAGCGAACCGTCGTCACCGATCACCGGATGGCGCTCTCCGTCTCGCAGACGCAGACGGTGCTCTGGGATCAGATCCGCTACAGCGGCGACCCTGCCGAGTTCGCATGGGTGCTGCCGGTGCGCGCCGGCGCGAAGCTGGAGCTGTCGAACGACGCGTTCTTCACCGCGCTCGATGCGAGCACGCAGCCCACGGTGATCGCGCCGCCGACCTACGGCGGCGGCTACGGATGCGGCCTCGCCGGCTGCGGATCCCAGACCACCTCGGCGTCCGGAGCCGACAGCACGCCGGGTCCGGGGCAGGTGCAGATCATCTCGCAGGCGGTGGTCGGTCCCTACGAGACGGTGACGCTGCGCGCGACCGACCCCAGCGCCCTCCGCAAGTGGCTGAAGAGCCATGCGTACGACATCCCGCCCGCGATCGAGCCGACCATCGACGCGTACGTCGCCGAGTCGTTCGACTTCATCGCGCTGCGGTTGCGCCCTGATTGCGGCGAGCGCTCGATGCAGCCGGTGCGCATCGTCACCCAGGGCGCCGACCCGACGTTGCCCCTGCGCATGGTCGCGGCGGGCGTCGGCGCGCGCGTCGGCATCACGCTCTACGTCATCTCCGAGGGACGCTTCCAGCCGCAGAACTTCCCGCATGCGATCATCGACGACTCGCAGGTCACGTGGAGCCGCACGCAGGGCAAGTCGAATTATCAGCCGCTCGTCGAGTCGTTGATGGCAGCGGACGACGGGCGGACATGGGTGAGCGAGTATGCCGACAAGCCGGAGCTCTTCACGGCGTACGATCCCCGCTACGGCGGCGC
>JAYTOQ010000910.1:0-1545 GCA_043747665.1 Polyangiaceae bacterium
GAGCGCGAGCACGCAGCGAAAACGCGCCTTGAACGACTCTTCGGTGCGAGGTCCGCCGGGGTCGGCGTCGAGCGTGTCGAGCGCAGCGAGGAGCGCCGCATTGTTCTCGGCATCGGTGGCGCGCTCGCCCGCGAAGCGCGCGGACCGCACGCCGGGCGCGCCGTTCAGGGCATCGACCTCGAGGCCGGAGTCGTCGGCGATGGTGAGCATCAACGTGGCGGAGGCGACGGTCTGCGCCTTCTTCTTCGCGTTGGCCTCGAAAGTCTCGCCGTCCTCGGTAACCACGATCTCGCGCTTGGTGACGTCCTGCGTGGAGAGCACCTGCACGTCGAGGCCGGAGAGGAGCGCACGCAGCTCGTCGAGCTTGCCGCGGTTCTGCGTCGCCACGACGAGCGCGTGGGTCACTTGTCGTTCCTCTTCATGAGGAGCGACGCGAGGTCGACGCCGGCCGCCGCGAGGGTCTTCTCCTGGATCTGGGTCAAGCGCTCGACGCCGACGATGCCGAGATCGATCATGCGATCGATCTGGGTGCGCGGGACGGGCGCGCCCTCGGCGGTGCCTTGCACCTCGATGATCGCGCCACTGCGCGTCGCGACGAGGTTGAGATCGACCTCGGCCTTCGAATCCTCAAGGTACACGAGATCGAGCGCGAGGGCATGCGGGTCGCTCGCGCTGCCTGCGCCCATGATGCCCACGCTGATCGCCGCGACGGGCTCGCGGACGCAGGCGTCCTTGAGCTTTCCGGACTTCGTGATCTTGTCGAGCGCGAGGCAGAGCGCGACGAAGCCCGCGGTGATCGACGCGGTGCGCGTGCCGCCGTCGGCCTCGAGGATGTCGCAGTCGATGGTGATCTGACGCTCCCCGAGCTTCTTCATGTCGACGGCGGCGCGGAGGGCGCGGCCGACGAGCCGCTGGATCTCCTGGGTGCGCCCGCTCGGCGCCTTGCCTCGTCCGTCGCGGTTCTCGCGCGACTTGGGGTTGGAGCGCGGGTGCATCTGGTACTCGGCGGTGACCCAGCCCTTGCCCTTGCCCTCCATCCACGGCGGGACCTTTTCGTCGACCGATGCTGTGGCGAGCACGACGGTGGAGCCGGCGCGATAGAGCACGGACCCCTCGGCCATGCGTTGGAAGCCGACCGTCATCTCGACGGGCCGGAGCGCATCGAATGCGCGACCATCAGGGCGTGTCGTGGGAGCCATTGCCGCCCTGTGTTACCAGGTATCGTCGTGAAGCACGACAAGGAGGGTGCCGGATATCGGCACCAGCGTCTCGAGGTCTCGATTGCGGACGAGCTGCGTTTGCTGCTCCGTGACGACGTCTCCGATCCCGATATCGATCGCGTCGGCGTGACCGCTGTCGCTCTCTCCTCCGACTACAAGAACGCGAAGGTCCACTTCGTGATCGCGCGTGGTCAGTCGCGCGCGAAGGTCGAGCGCGCGCTCGAACGAGCGACCGCATTTCTACGGCGCCGCCTCGCCGACTCGATCGAGCTCAAACGTACGCCGGACCTCCGCTTCGTCTTCGAAGCAGAGATCGACATGGGCC
>JAYTOQ010000911.1:0-1828 GCA_043747665.1 Polyangiaceae bacterium
ATCCGACTCGCCACCAACGGCGACGGCTGCCCCAACTGCGAGACCGGCAAGCTGAAGACGTATCGCGGCATCGAGGCCGGTCACATCTTCATCCTGGGCACGCGCTACTCGCAGACGATGGGCGCGGAGTACTCCGACGAGAACCAGGCGAAGAAGCCCATCGTCATGGGCTGCTACGGCATCGGCGTGTCACGCCTCGTCGCGACGGCCATCGAGCAGAACCACGACGAGAACGGCATCAAGTGGCCGATGGCAGTAGCGCCCTATCAAGTGCACCTCGTCACGCTCGGCAAGGAAGAGAACGTCGGCACCGAGGCCAAGAAGCTCTACGACGATCTCCGCGCGCGAGGCATCGACGTGCTCTGGGACGACCGCGACGAGCGCCCCGGCGTGAAGTTCAAGGACGCCGATCTCCTCGGCCTCCCGCTGCGCATCACCATCGGCGCGAAATCGCTCGCCAACGGCCACATCGAGCTGAAGCCCCGCACCGAAGCCGACCCCAAGAAGGCGGATCTCGTCCCCGTCGCCGACGCCGCGCGCGTCGTCGACGAGCGCATCAAGGCGGCGCTGACGCGCGCTTGATCTCGGCCTTCGCCGGCGGCGCGTCGCTGGACGCGTCGCCCGGCGCGGCGGGCCTCACGCTGTCGAGCGTGATGTGCGCGCGCTCCAGCTCGAAGCCAGTCGGCTTCTCGGCGTCGCCGTAGTCGTCCTTGTGATGACCGGGTAGCTGGTCGGGGCTGTCGCTCAGCATGAGCGGTGACGTTGCGCTCGACACCACGGCGTCCTCCTCGAGGAACTCGCCGCGGATGCGACCCGCGACGAACAGGATGGGGAACGAGAGGAAGAGCCCGGTGAACCCGAAGAGGTGCTCGCACGCGAGCAGGCTCACGATCAGCAAGAACCCCGGTATTTTCACGTGCCGCGAGGTCAGTCGCGGCGCGAGATAATACGACTCGACCTTGTGCAGGATGAACGTCAGCCCGACGAAGATCCCGACGCCCAACCAGCCCTTGGCCTGGAAGGCGAACAGGCAGAGCACGCCGCCCGATACGATGTTGCCGATCACCGGCACGAACGCCGACACGAAGACGAGCAACATCAGCGCGCCGACGTGCGGCACGCCGAGGACCAGCAGCACCGGCAAGGTGGTGACGGTGTTGAACGCGGCGACGACGAACTGGAGCTGCACGGTCACGACCGTCGAGTCGGCGACGTGCCCGAGCCAGCGTCCCAACGTGCCGCCGAACGATCGCCGGTCGACGCGCTCCCAGAACTCGTGGAGCTCGTCCTTCTCGAGCACGAATACGAGCGCGAGGATGAAGCCGATCAGCACGTACACGAAGAAGTGCCCGATCGCGGCCGCGGCGGTCACGGCGCTGCCGCCGTAGTGCTTGATGCCCTCGACGATCTTCTCGGTACCGCCGACGTGCTCCTGCACCTTCGCGAGGAGCGGGTTCTCCTTCAGCTCGGCGAGGCGGTCCGGGAACGTGTCCTGCACCGACGCGACGGTGCGAATCGTCTTGCCGATGCCGGCCCAGAGGCCGAGGCCCACGACGCTGACGAACCCGAGCACCACCAGCAGCACCGACTTCTTGCGGCCGATACCGGTTTGGCGCGCGAGCTTGGCGGAGCCCCAGCCGAGCAGACGCTCGAACGTGACGAAGAAGACGAGGAGTATCGCGAGATGCCGGAACAGGTACAGCAGGCCCACGAACGCCGCGATGGCCATGAAGCGACGAGGAGTCTTCTCCGCCAGAAAGCCCGCCACCCGATCCATGAGAGGGAGGCTACCGGAAACCGGGGTCAAAACGGCGAGCGATCGAGGATG
>JAYTOQ010000912.1:0-2677 GCA_043747665.1 Polyangiaceae bacterium
GCGTCGTTGGAGGGCACCTCGGGAAACTTCAGCTGCTCGAAGTGAGCGAGCACCCACAGTTCCATCACGCGCTGCCGCTCGAAGGGCGCCGCCGCCGACTCCAGATGGGCGTCGGCCAGGATGGCGCGACGGTCGCCGGGACCGATCTCGGCGCGATGCGCGTCCAGCACATCCAGCACGGAGTCGATGATGCCTGCGGCGAGCACCGTCCCCCATGGGGTCCCAAAACGATCGGCATGCTGCGCGTCGCTCAAGGCGACGTGCAATGCATCGACGGCGGTGCGAGCGTCAGCGCGGGACAGGGCGACCCGCGCCTCGGCGAGCTTGGCGTCCGCGAGGTGGACCGTGACCGGCGTGCGGAGACCGAACTCGTCGTAGCGACACACGTCCACGTTCTGGTGGCCGGGCTGTGCGCGATAGGCACGACAGTCAGCCGTCGCGCGCGCTCGTGCGGCCGCGTACTTCGACTTCGTTTGCGAGCGCCATCCGCTCAGTGACAGAACAAGAACGAGCCCGAGCCCGCCGACCAAGGCGATCCGCGTAAGGAGTGTCTTCATGCGCGTCGTCGAGCAACGTGCATGCCGCGCGCGATCAGCCTGATTTTCCGGCCTGCGCGCGCTCAGGCGGTCCGTCGCAGTCGGTCAGCGTGGCAATCGAGACCGCGCTCGCTGCCAGATCGTCAACGCGCGGGCGACTAGCCGTTGACGACTTCGAGCATGCCGAGATCGAGCAGGGCATGCAGGCGGTCGAGCGCCTCCGGACGCGGGATGCCGGCGAGGTCCGCGAGCATCGCGACGTCGCAGACGCCGTCGACGTGACCGAGCACGATCTGCGATGTGACGTCGGACTCGAGCTGCGCGATCTCGCTGACCTCGTAGGCCGGACGACGGAGGCGCACCACCGACGACGGCACGAGACGCGGCGACTCCGAGGAAGGCCCGATCCGCGCGCGACATCCCTCGTAGACCAGCTTCGCGAGCGCGTGATCGGGCTCCTGCTCGAGAACGCGCTCGGCGAGGACCATCGCCTCGGGGTAGTTGCTCTGGAGATAGTTGCCGTACATCGCGCGGCCCATGGTGCCGGCGTTCTGGCTCTCGATGGCGTTGTCCTCGCCGACGTCGCCGCTCAGCGCGGGGATCGCCGCGGTGATGGTGCGCGGCGTGTCGTGGCCGCCCCCGTTCCCGACGTGCTCGTCGACGATGCGCGCGTACGAGGATGCGTCGTACGGCGGCGTGATCGTCGGTCGATCGACGCTCGCCTCGAAGTCCTTCGCGAGCGCCTCCGGATCGAACGGCGGAATCAGCGTCTGCTTCTCGCGTCGCCTCTGGTCGTCCCCCGCCATAACCCCAGGCCCTACCAGCGAGGCCGGTGGGGATCCACACCCGCGTGCGCCGGGCGCATCCTTCTCATGGGGAGAGCGCTTGCGCGGACTGCGCAAATAATATGAATTAACAGCGCGAATCCGGGCACATCACCCCCCGAAGCACGGCGGGTGCGTTGGGGTGTGACATCGTGATTGCCAAGCCCCGAACCCTCCGGGCCTGCGGACGAGCGCGCAGGATCATACGGCGGGGTTCATCTACCTCATCGCAGCAAAGGCGCTGGCAGCGGCAGACCCGGCGGCGGCCGGAGCGGCGGAATGAGCTCCTCGACCGCGTGAAACTCGGTCTTGTCGTGCACGAGGAGCCAGGCCTCGCACGAACGGGAATGCTCGTCCGTGAACTGGTACTTCACGGAAAGGTCGATGCACTTCTTCATCGCGGACTTGGCGCGTGCCGCGAGGATTGGCCCGCCCATCGCGTCGAGCGCGTCCATCAACGACCTGTAGAGGATCGGATCCTTCTTCCACGCAGCGGCAGCCGCGACGCGGTGGAGATCATCGGCGAGCTCCCCCCACATCGACCCGACGGCCGAGCCGGCCGCAATGACCCAGCGAGGCGAAGGCCAGGGCTCGAGGTCGAGGATCAGAAGGTACTGAGACTTCAGGCGTTCGATCGCCGCACGCCGCTGCGCGGCCCAGTCACGCAGCGGCGTCGATGCATACGCGGTGAGCGCCATTTGATCGAACGGGCCGGTGTGAAGAGGGAGCTTCACGCTGTCGACTTCGGCGTGACGCCGCTCCTCCGCGGCGAAGAACAACGCCGCGCCGACGTCGTTGAGCACGCGCGCGACCCGGTGATCGAGCTGTCCTTCGCTCTCCCCGGGCCAACCGCCACGAAGCGTGCGCTCGGCGGCTGCGGGGTTTGCCCACGCTGACCGAACCTTCGCGTGCTCTGCCCGAGCGACGACCGGCGTCTCGGCGAGCGTCGCCAAGAGGGCGTGGGAACGGATGGTGATGTCGAGCGGGCCGAGGTCGAGAAGTCCCAGCGCGCCTCGTAGGGTTGTGCGGGCCTTCTCCTTCTGACCGCGCTCGGCCTGATGCGCGGCAAGTCCGAACACGAGCGCCGCGGTCTTGCCTCGTGTGGCGACGCCCGACCTCTCGACCGCCATCGCGACATCCTTCGTCGCGGCAGCGTCGTCGCCGAGAGCAAGCCTCAGGATCACGGCATCCGACAGCGCGGTGACGGCGTCCGGCTCGCGCGGATGGAGCGCGGCGAAGCGTTCGTACCATTCGGCGGCTTCCTCGTAGAGGCCCATTGCCTGGTAGCCGGTGCCCACGCGGTACATGGCCTTGGCC
>JAYTOQ010000913.1:0-6153 GCA_043747665.1 Polyangiaceae bacterium
GCGCTTCCGCGCGCGCGCCATGTACGGCTCGAGCCGCCGTAGCGAGTCGCTCTTGCCGACCAGCGTCCGGAAGCCCTCGAACGCGAAGCGAGCGCCGTCCGCGCCGAGCGCGAGGCGCACGCCCACCGGCATCGGCGAGAGGATCAGATCGCGCACCACCGATGCCCGCCCCCACGCACCGGGACGCGCATCGACCTGCAGCTCGCGGAACCGATCGACCTCGGCGAAGCAGCCCATCGCCACCGGCGCGTACTCCTCCTCGACGGCGCGTGCGAGATGGCGATAGTCGCGTCGCCAGTCGCCCGAGAGGACGCCCATCCGCGGCGCCAGCTCCTCGGGGCCCGCGAGCACGTCGAAGCCCTGACCGCGGCGTCTTGCAACACCCGCCGTCCAGAGCTCGCCGTGGCGGAAGAGGCCGAGCACCATCGCGTGACCGTCGGGGCACACCGCGTCGAGGGCGCGTCGCACCATCGGCTCGCTCGGCGGCGGCACGCCCTGCAGGCGCTTCGGCCAGCGCTCGATCGCGCCTTCCTGCATCATCTCGCGGACGATCTGCACGACGAGCAGCGCTTGCGACGTGATGTCGTCGGAGCGCTTCAAGCGCGCGCCGAACCGCTCCATCAGGTCCTCGAGCGCGCCGGCGCGCGCCACGAGCGCCCAGCTGGCGTGGTGCGTCTCGGCCAGCTCGGCGAGCGGCACCGGCCACGGGCCGCGCGGGTCGAGCCGCCCGGTCTTGGTGTGCATCAGCTTCCGGAGGCGGCCGTCCTCGTGAATGGCGATGACGCCGCCGCGCGGGCGCGTCGGCTCGCGATCGGGCGTGGCGCGCGGCTTCCACAGATCGAGGAAGCGTGTCCACGTCTCGGTGGTCCAACCTTCGAAGCGAACGTCCGCCGTCAGCACGGATCGACTTTAGCCGAGATTGGAAAAGGAAGGCGCTCGTGGTCTACTCCGTACCTCGTGACGTCGTAGTAACGCGCGCGAGAGCCAGGAGGCACGTATGCAGGGTGGATGGCAGCCCCCGCCCGGGGGAGGAGGATACGGTGCACCGCCAGGTGGTGGTGGTTATGGACAGCCGCCGCCAGGAGGAGCGCCGCCAGGCTATGGAGGAGCGCCCCCAAGCATGGGCTTCTCGCAGAACCCCTATGGAGCGCCCCAGATGGGCGGCATGGGTGGCGCGCCCGGAATGATGTCCGGTGCGTACGGCAACTACGAGTTCAACGACATGGAGAACTCGATCATCGACAAGACCGCGAGCCGCGCGAAGCTGTGGGGGATCATCTCCACGACCATCGGCGCCCTCCAGTGTCTTGCGAGCTGCGGCGCGGTCGCGAACGCCACCATGGCGAGCTACCTCCCGACGGGCATCATCGCCATCGTGATCGGCGTCACCTTCATGGGTGTCGGCAGCTCGCTCAAGATGGTCGTGCAGACCCAGGGCAACGATCTCATGCACATGATGCAGGCTCTCCAGAAGATGGGCAGCGCGTTCATGGTGCAGATCATCTGCGCGGTCATCGGATTCGTCCTGGCGGTCCTGATCTTCATGCTCGCTGCGTTCGTGCTGGTCGCCGCTGCCGCCTCTAGCTGACGAGGTGGCTAGCTAGCGCCTCCGCGTACGGCTAGAGAGCACGGCGATGTCCGTCACGCCCGAGTCGCTCTTTCGCGAATGGTTCCTCCCGCTGTACCCGGAGGATGCGAAGAGCGACCTCGGGCGTGCTCGCTCCATGGATGCGAATCCGGCGAACAACCTCACCGTCCTCGCGCATCTCGACGACGCGGCCGCGGTCTTTGCGTCGAACGCGGCGGTCGCGCTGGGCCTGCCCTCGGAGCAGCTCGCCCTCGACTACAGCGATGCGAGCGTGCATCGCATCTCCGCCGCGCTCACGCATGCCCAGCGCGATCGGCTCATGGCGATGGGACCGGCGGGCACCGCCGACAACGCGCTCTTCAACCTCGTGGTGCACGGAGCGTCGTACGTTGGCGCCTGCATCGTGAGATCGCACGGCGGTCGCTGGGCGGTTCGCCGGCCGCTCTGGGAGAGCCTCGTCGACCTCGAGTCGCATCTCGGGCAGGGCGAGCTGCCGATCTTCCACTGGTGGCTGAAGTCGCTCGCGGACGACGCGCAGATCACGCTCGCCGATCGCTATCGCACGCACGTCGAGGTTCCGCGCGCCAAGCCCGAGGAGCTGCCGGTGCTCGTCGCCGAGGACCGCAAGCTCCCCCGGTTGAAGCGTCCGCGTTATGATGCACTCTACAAGTATCTCCGCGCGCATCTGCCCGAGCTCCGTGACGTCGGAGAAGACTTCCCGAGCCCCGAGCGCTTCGAGGAGCTGCGCTTCGAGCATCTCTCGTTCACGCGCGTCGGCGGCGGCCGCATGGTGGTCCTCCACGGACCCAACGAGCACGGGCTGCACGCGATCTGGATGGGCAAGGCCGGCTTCGAGAAGTCCGCCTTCTGGCCGTGCGACAAGTTCCCGGAGCCGATCTTCCGCCCCTCCGGCGACGGCGACGCCGGCGACAAGCTCGAGGTGATCCTCTCGCAGAACGGCTCCGTGCAGAGCTTCGAGCTCCTCTGGTGGGGTCCGTGAGCCAGCTCCGCGACTGGCTGCGCAAGACCCTCGCGGGCAAGACCGAGCGCCGCCTCGCGATGGTCATTCTCTTCACGACGATGGTGCCGCTCGTCGTGGCCCTCTACCTGGCGACGTCGATGTTCCGCCAGGCCTCGGCGATCTGGTTCAACCCGGAGATCGGCGAGCAGCTCGATCGCGGCGTCGACGTCTACAAGGACTACGTCAAGGCGATCAAGGACGACCTGAAGCATCAGACGGTCGCCATCGCCGCCGATCCCGTGCTCCGGGAGGCCGCGAAGAAGCACAACATCGAGACCCTCGAATCGGAGATCGACGCGGTTTTTCCGCACTTTCCCGAGCTCGTCGCGCTCGCCGTCGAGGACCAAGCCGGCCAGACGCTCTCGCGTCGCGATCGCGGGCGCCCCGTCGACGCCGCCACCGAGAAGAGCCTCGAGGTGCGACGCGCCCTCGGCGACGACGACGACGCGCCGATCCTCGTCGCGACGTTCGCCGTGTCGCGCAAGCGGCTCGACGAGCTCGAGAGCGCCGGCGTCGTCGTCGCGCGCTATCACCAGCTCGAGGCGTCGCGCGCGGATCTCTACCAGGGCTATCTCCGCGTGTTCGCGCTGCTGCTCGGCATCACCGCCGCGATGACCATCGTGCTCGGAGCGGCGTTCGCGCGTGGTCTCACGAAGCGCATCAATCGCCTCGGCGCCGCCATCAACGTCGTCGCGCAGGGCGATCTGTCGGTGCGCGTCCCCGTGACCGGCACCGACGAGCTCACCGATCTCGCGCGCACGTTCAACCGCATGATCGCCGAGATGGCACAGTCCCGTGCCCGCATCGAGTTCCTGCAGCGCGTCGGCGCGTGGCAGGACATGGCGCAGCGGCTCGCACACGAGATCAAGAACCCGCTCACGCCCATCCAGCTCGCCGTGCAGGAGTGCCACAAGAAGTACGCCGGCGACGACCCGCGCTATCGCCAGCTGCTCGACGCGACGCTCGAGATCGTCGAGGAGGAGGTCGGCACGCTCCGTCGCCTCGTCGGGAACTTCTCGAACTTCGCGCGGCTGCCGCACGCCGAGCTCGCCGAGGCGAGCCTCTCGGATTTCCTGCGCGATTGCGAGACGCACCTCGGTCACCTCGAGGACCCGTCACTCGGCGAGGGCTCCGCCGACAACGAGCCGATCCCCGCGCAGAACGTGGAGATCCGCTGGGAAGTGCCGAGCGAGGACATCATGGTGGCCCTCGATCGGCAGATGCTGCGGCGCGTGCTCGTAAACCTCGTCCGCAACGCCGTGCAGGCGATCCGCGACGCGCAGAAGCGGAAGTCGACGCCCGGGAGCACCCCCGACGTGGCGGCCGCCGACGTCCTCGGCCACGTGACGGTGAGCGCCGAGCGCGAGGGCGACGGCGCGCGCATCGTGGTCGAGGACGACGGCCCCGGCATCGCCGACTCGGTGCGCGGACGCATCTTCGACCCATATTTCACGACGAAAGCCGACGGCACCGGCCTCGGCCTCGCCATCGTCAAGAAGGTGGTCGTCGAGCACGGCGGCGAAATCGAGGCGACCGCCTCGCGACGGCTCGGCGGCGCGCGCTTCGTGCTTCGTCTGCCTGGGCTCAAGATCCTCAGCATCGCCGCGGCCGCGAAGGAGGCGCGCGAGCGCGCGAAGAAGCAGGGCGTCGAGACCGTCGACGAGCCTAGCTGAGGTGGCGTGCTGAGGTGGCGTGCTATGGAACCGAGCATGGCTGAGACGGCGGCTTCCCTTCCTCCCTCGGACCGCGCTCACAACCTGCGCATGGCGCTGGTGGTGATCGGCCTCGCCGCCGGCTTCGCGCTCGTGCCGCGTGCCACGCAAGGCTGCGGAAAAGCGACCGGCACCGAGGAGGCCGCCGATTTCTCCGCGACCATCGTCGCGAACCCGCTCGAGCCCGGGCAGACCACGCTCGACATGAGCAAGCTGCGAGGCCGCGTGGTGGTGCTCGACTTCTGGGCGACGTGGTGCGGACCGTGCCAGGCCGAAGCGCCCATCGTCAACGCGCTGTCGCAGCGCTTCAAGGACAAGGGCGTCGTGGTCGTGGGCGTCAACACCAGCGACGCGGAGGGCCTTGCCGCGAAGTACGCGCAGAAGAAGGGCCTGACCTTCCCCATCGTCTACGACGCGGACAACTCCATCGCGAACAAGTACGGCGTCGACAACCTGCCGACGCTCATCGTGGTCTCGAAGGACGGCAAGAAGGTGGCCGTCCGCCACGGCGTCACGAGCGACGCAGACCTCGAGCGCCTCGTCCGTCAGGTGCTCTGATCAGGTGCTCTGGTCAGGTGCTCTGGTCAGGTGCTCTGGGCGGCAGGGCCCCGCGTCGCGCCGGTGCGCATCGGCAGGAAAAAGCGGTCTCCCGTGAGATCGTTCACGCCGCAATAGAGGTCGGTATCGAAGGTCGCCTTGAGCGTCTTCCACGTCATGACTTCCTCGACCTTGCCCGCAGCAACGACACGACCGCCCTTCATGAGCACCACGCGATCGGCGAACTGCGCAGCGACGTTGAGGTCGTGCATCACCACGAGGCACGCGAGCTCGCGCTCCTTCACCTGCGTCGCGAGCAGCTCGTAGAGATCGAGCTGGTGGCGCACGTCGAGGAACGCGCCCGGCTCGTCGAGCAGCATCACCTTCGGCTCCTGTGCGAGGGCGCGCGCAATGGCGACGCGCTTTTGCTCGCCGCCGCTGAGGGCGTGCGCGGGACGAGCCGCGAGCTCGATGAGGTCACAGCGCGTGAGCGCGTCGGCGATGATCGTCTCGTCGTGGCTCGAGGGCCGCATCCACGCCCCCTGATGGGGCGATCGGCCCATCGCCACCACCTCGCGCACGGTGAAGCCCATCGCGAGCTCCTGCTGCTGCTCGACGACGGCGAGCCCGCGAGCGACATCCGCGCGGGCGAGCGACGCGACGTCGCGTCCGAGCAGGTGCACTTGCCCCGAGCGGACGCCGAGCAACCCGGACGCAACGCGGACCAGGGTAGTCTTGCCGGCGCCGTTCGGCCCCAGCACGCAGACCAGCTCGCCAGCTCCGAGGGTCAGGTCGACGTGCTCGAGCTGGCTCGCGGCGGTCGCGCTCGCCGCGCTCTCGGAGCTCGCCAGCCCCGGATATCCTGCAGTAACGTCGCGTAAGGAGAGGCACTCTCGCACGGGGTAGCCTTTGGCCGGGTGCGTCGAGGTGCGTCGAGAAGACTGCTCGCCGCGGCGCGTTGATGTATCTTGGATCTCAGGAGCTCCCGTGGATAGCAAGCCCCAACCCCCGCCCGCCGACGGAACTGGTGCGCCGGCTTCCTCCGAAAAACCGCGCCGCGTCATCAAGCGCTATTCGAACCGGAAGCTCTACGACACCAAGGACAGCCGTTACGTCACGCTCCTGCAGATCGCGGAGATGGTCCGCACCAGTGAAGAGGTGCAGATCATCGACAACAACACGAAGGAAGACCTGACCGAGGTCACCCTCGCGCAGATCATCTACGAAGAGCAGAAGCAGAAGGCGTCGAGCCGCAACGTCCCGCTTCAGACCCTGAAGGAGCTGATTCATCAGCG
>JAYTOQ010000914.1:0-4340 GCA_043747665.1 Polyangiaceae bacterium
CGACGGCGACGACGGGGGCGGTGTCGTCGCCGCGGCCACCCTCGCGGCGCGAGCCGCCTCGGGGTCGACGATGAGCTTGAGCGTGACCTGCTCGCTGCCGCCCTCCTGCAGATTGATCTCGGCGTGCGCCTTGAAGTAGCCCGGTGCGGTCGCCTCCACGACGTGCGGGCCCGGGTCGAGCACGCGATCCTCCCCGAGGTTCGCGGCATTCACCGGTGCGGTGTCGACCGTCACCGACACGGTGGCATCCGGCGGCGCCTTGACGATGATCTTCGCGTGGGCGAGCTTCGGGGTGGCCGCGGCGAGCTGCTTCCGCGCGCGGGCGCGGGCGGTCACGAACGCCGCAGGTGCGCTCGCTGCGAGCTCTTCGCGCGCGACGCGCCCCAGGTTCTCGGTCCCCTCGACGACCTTTCCGATGAGCACCTGACACTCGCCGAGCCGGCCCAGCGTGGTCGGTGCGTGAAAGAGCTTCTCGGCGCGCGCGAGCTTGTCGATCGCCGCCGCGCAGTTGCCCTTCTCCGCGAGCTGGATGCCCTCGAACCCGATCCTCCGCGCGGACGCGATGTCCGCGGCGCTCGGTTCGTCGGCAAGCGCGTTCCCGGACGCAAGCGCCAGGGACGCGCCGATCCCCAGCGAAAACACCGATACGACCAGAGAGGCCCGCACGCGTGAATCATACACGAAGGCATGCGGCGCCTCGCTCCGCCGGCCGAGACCGCGTCAGTTGACAGTCCACAGCGCCGCGGCCTACGATTTTAGTGGTGTCTCGTGGTGCCACGCGCTGGGTGGGTCTCGTCGCGATCGCGACGATCGTCCTCGCGTGCAACTCGATCCTCGGTCTGGGCGACTTCGCAGTGACGCCCGACGCTGCTGACGCCGCCGCGGCCGCCGACGCCGCCGACGAGCAAGGCACGAGCGGCGACGGCGGCACGTGTCCCGACAGCGGGACCTCGAACGCCGATCTCACGGCGGTCTGCTACCCGTGCAACCCCCTCACCACCGAGCAATTACTCAACGCATGCACCGGCGCGCTGTGCATCCCGTTCGACCGCGCACGACTGACCAAGCTCTTGCCCGATGGCAGGCTACCCCCGCTGCCTCCCAACTTGGACGGCGGATGACCATGCGCACCTCATCGACATCGCTCGCCTTGTTCCCTCGCCTGCTCTCGCTCGGTCTGGCCGCTGCCACGCTCCTCGCTGCGACCGACGCCGCTGCCGTCATGAGCTGCGACGCCATCACGCGCTTGAAGGGCGGCGCCGCAGCCGGCCCGGTGGTCTACGTCTCGGGCGGGCTCCAGCCGCTCATCGCGGAGCTCGCGAAGGTGCTCTTCGCGGATCCCACGTCGCCCATCACGATCGTGCAGAAGGTCCAGGGCTCTTGCCTCGGGCTCGGAGCGCTGCTCGACGGGACCCCGCCGCTCAGCGGCGTCGCCAACTACTGGGACCCCGACAGCATCAGCACCGCGCCCACGTCGAAGCAGGAGAACTGCACGCTCCCCGGGGGCGGGGACGCTGGCGCGCCGGTCAACGTCGACCTCGCCATCTCGGACGTGTTCCCCGCGTCGTGCCGGCCGACGCTCGCGTCGGTCCCACCGCCCTTCGCGGACTTCTTCGGGCCCATCCAGATGTTCGACTTCGTCGTGCCGGCGGCGTCACAGCAACAGTCGATCAGCGCCCAGGCTGCGTACTTCGTTTTCGGCTTCGGCTCCGCATCGGGCGTCGCGCCGTGGATCGACGACAACTTCATCTTCCGCCGCAATGCCGGATCGGGCACGCAGGTGCTGCTCGGTACCGCCATCGCCGTGCCGCCGGCGCGCTGGGCGGGGATCGACGCCGGATCGAGCGACGGCGTCCTGAACAAGCTCACCAGCCTCACCACCGCTGACGACGTGAACAAGGCGATCGGCATCCTGGCTGGCGACTACTCGGTACGCCCGGGGCTCCGCCAGCTCGCCTATCAGCATTACGGACAGCGCTGCGGATATCTCCCGGACGTCAAACCCAACGACAAGCGCAACGTGCGTGATGGCCATTACCCGCTGTGGGGGCCGGTACATCTCCTCGCGCGGGTAGACCCCAAAACCGGCTTGGCGGTCAAGCCCGAGGTGCGGCGCGTGATTGCCTATCTCACGGGCGTGACGCCACCGCCGCAAGGCCTCGATCTCATCAGCATCGAGGCACGTCAGCAGTTCGTTTCGCCGTGCGCGATGTCGGTCTCGCGCACGACGGAGATGGGCCCGCTCTCGCCATACACTCCGCCGCGGAGCTGTCGCTGCGCCTATGACAACGCCACGGCCGGCACCACGTGCACGCCCTGCACGCAGAATTCCCAGTGCCCGGCCGCCGCGCCGAGCTGCAACTTCGGATTCTGCGAGCCGCAGTGAGCGTCGAGCGGCTGCCCGCTCAGAAGACCGCGCGCGCGGAGCCGAAAGCGTCTAGCACGAAGAACGTCGCGGCCTCGGCGGCGACGCCGATGCTGACGCCCTTCCAGACGTCCTTGTCGCTCACGAAGCCGTACGTCGCGACCCCCGCCCCCGCGACGACCAGGACGAGCTCGCTCGCGCGGCGCTCCTCATTGAACGAGGTCATTAACATACGTGACCGTATGTCAAAACGGCCGCGCCGTGTTCGATTCGCGACCGAGAAATCCGATCGCGAATCCCATCGAGTAGCGCGCATTGATCTCGCTTCGTAATTGAATATCAAGATTGCCATTCTCACTACGATACACATACGAGTCGACGCCGAACGGCCCGAAGTATCCGGCCTTCGCGAGCGCGGCGGCGGTCCGGCGCGCCTCGGTCTCGATGGCCGCGGCGGTCTCGAGGTCGTGCTGCGTGGGTGACGTCATGCGCTCGGTCACGATCCACGCGCCGCGCGCATCACAGCGCTGCCGGACGACGACCCCCAGCGAAGCGTCTCCGGCGGCGCCGATCATCCCGTGAACGCCGTACTCGGCGGCGATGCTCAGCTCCGGCTCGATCTGGACGCCGCCTTCGGTGAGCCCGGCGCGCAGGAACGCGAGGTCGGCGTCATCGGGCGCGCGCCGGAGCACCCGCTGCCCGCGCCCGGTCATCCCGAAATTACGCTTCACGCGCCAGGCGCTGCCGACCGGCGGAGACTCCGCGAGCACCGCGCGCGCCGCCTTGAGGTCGGTGACGAAGCTGGCGCCCGGCAGCGTCTGCCCCAGCGACGCAGAGAACGCCCGTGAGTTCACGCGACGCAGCACCTCGACGGCCGGGTGCGGCTCGGGCTCCACCCCCGCGCGACGAAGCATGGCGATGGCGCGCGGCGTCGGAGAGAACGCGCGTCCGGTGTACGTCGACCGCTCGCTCTCGGGCAGCGCCGCGAAGGACTCGTCGACCACGCGATCCCCGGGTTCGAAGAGCGACCTCGCGAGCAGCCCGACGTAGGGCTTCATTGCCTCGAGCACGGTGCGCTTCGGCGTGTAGCCGTGCGTCACCGCGAGCTCGAGGTCCGCGTCGAGGTTCAAGACCCAGGCGAACTGCCGCTCTTCTTGGGCCTGCGTGCTCACTCGATTTTCCTGTTCGCCGGGCCCCGTCGGGTAGAACATCCGGCGCAGATGGCTCGGAAAGCGCAGCGGAGGTAGTCGTGGTGAGGGATCGGCTGTTCGGTCATCGGCTTGATCTCGTCGAGTGGGTCGTTCTCGTCGTCGTGTGCGGGGCGGTGGCGATCACGCTGGCGAGCCTCGACTTCGCCGGCCCCGGGCTAATCTTCGTCGCCGGCATTCCCGCCGGCCTCGGCGGCGTATGGGTCCTTCGGCGCTTCCGTCGGTCGGAAGTCTACCAGCCCGCGAGCGCGCCCATCCGCGGCGAGGGAAGCGCGCTGCTCTCGCTGCTTCTCTTCGCGATCGGGTCGCTGGTGGGCCTGATGGCCTTGATGGTGGGCGTCGCGTCGTGCCTGGCCACCAAGGTGAATACGGAGACCTGCGCGATGGCGTTCGGAGCGGGGCTGGTGGCGGCGGGGATGTTCTACGCGGGCGTGAGGTTGCGGCGAGGTGGGAACCAAGCCTGACGTCGGGAGCGGCTTCGCGGAGGACCGAGGAGCCGCCCTCAAGACCCAGGCAAATCGTCGGGCTGCCATGCGTCCAGTCGATCGAGGAAGGCCTCGGGAAGCCCTGCGCGCCTTCGTGCCTCGCGCTGGATGGGCCGGCCGCGCATCAAGAGCGGCGAGAGCGGAGCCGGAAGCGCCGCGCGCCACGCGTCGAAGTCGAGGTCGCCGAGGAACGTCGCGAACCAGCGCGCGCCGAAGCGGACGTGCGCGATCTCCTCGCGGCCGATGATCTCCTGCACGCGCGCGCCCTCCTCGTCGCCGGCC
>JAYTOQ010000915.1:0-6366 GCA_043747665.1 Polyangiaceae bacterium
GCCGAGCAGCACCCAGCGAAGGGCGGGATTCGGAACACGTAGCATCGACAGCGCGGACCGGGTCCATGATCGATTGACGAGGATGACGGCGAGGAAGGCGACCACGAGGGTCTCGAAGGTCAGGGCGCGGGCCGCATCGGCGGAGTGAGCCCTGCGGGCCAGTACGAAGACACCGAGGCAGACAGCGAGAATGCTGAGGCCCTGCAAGACGGCGATGCCGAGTGTTGACCTCGAGAAGAGCCGCTCGTCGCGCCTTCGCGGCGGCCTTTGCATCACGTCGGCCTCGGCCTCCTCAGCCTCGAAGATCAGCGAGCACGAGGGGTCGATGATGAGCTCGAGGAACACGACGTGAATGGGCAACAAGAGGAGCGGCCAGTCCGCGAAGAAGACCGGCACGATCGACAATCCAGCGATGGGTACGTGCACGGCCACGATGAAGACGATCGCTTTCTTGATATTGTCGAAAATCTGCCGGCCGAGGCGGATGGCAGCGACGATGGACGAGAAATCATCGTCGAGGAGCACGAGCGACGCGGCCTCACGCGCCACGTCCGTTCCTCGGCCCCCCATGGCAATGCCAATGTGCGCAGCCTTCAGGGCTGGCGCGTCGTTCACGCCGTCGCCGGTCATGGCAACGACTTCGTCGTTCGCCTTCAGCGCGTTGACGATGCGGAGCTTTTGCTCCGGGACGACCCGCGCAAAGACCTGGACGTTGGACACACGGCCTGCCAACTCGTCGTCGGACATCCGCTCGAGATCCGGTCCCGTGAGAACGTCCTCGCAGTGCGAGAGGCCCGCTTGCCGGGCGATGCTCTGGGCGGTGGCGGGGTAGTCGCCGGTGATCATCACCACGCGTACGCCGGCGGCCAAACATTGCCCCACCGCCGCGGGCACCGTGGGCCGGAGCGGGTCTTCGAAGCCGAGGAGGCCGACGAACTCGAGTGAAAGATCGTGATGCTCGTCGGGAAGCTCGCCCTCTCGCGCCATACCGCGGGCGACTCCAAGGACGCGAAGACCGTGCGACGCGAGGTTCGCGACGTCGCGCGCGAGTGATGCGCGTTGGTCCGGGCTGAGATGACAGAGATCGGCGATCGCCTCAGGAGCGCCTTTCGTGGCCACCACCACCGCATCCTCGTTGCCGCTCTTCCAGGCGTGGCTTACGGCCAGGAGGCTTGGCACCAAGGGGTACTCGCGAGCGAGAGACCAACCGGGATGAAGGTGCTCCGTGTTCTTGATGAATCGATCACCAGCTTCGTGAAGCGCGCGCTCCATGGGGTCGAAGGGATCGCGTTTGCTCGCCAGGACCGCGTGCTCGAGGAGGGTATGCAACTCCTCGGGGAGCGGGTCGGCTAGATTGGCGAGGTCGATCGTGCTGCCGGCCGTGGCGAGCTTTCGGAGCGTCATCTGGTTCTGCGTGAGCGTGCCCGTTTTGTCGACGCACAACACCGTGGCCGCGCCCAGCATCTCGATCGCCGGCATCCGTCGCGTAAGCACACGATTGCGGGATAGCCGCCACGCACCGAGCGCGAAGAACACCGTGAGCACTACCGGAAACTCTTCGGGCAGCAGAGCCATGGCCATCGCGATGCCCGCGAGGGCGCCATGTTTCCACGCGTCTGCACCACCGCCGCGCGTGAGCGCAAAGGTCACCACGACAATCGCGCAGGCCGTGAGACCCACGATCGCGAGAGTCCGGACCAGACGCCCGGTCTCTTTCTGGAGCATCGTCGGTTCTGGAGCAGACTGTTCGAGCGCTTTGCCTATCTTCCCAAGCTCCGTCCGAGCGCCCGTTGCTACGATCTCGACGATGCCTTGGCCAGCGGTGACTAGAGTGCCGGAGAACACCGACGGCAAGTCGTCCCCACCGGGACGGTCGAGCGCGCGTGCGTCTACAGACGGCACCTTCCGGACGGGGACGGATTCGCCGGTCAGCAGCGACTCGTCTGTGGAGAGATGGAGCGCTTGGCGAAGGAGCCCGTCGGCGGCGACGCGGTCGCCCTCGGAGATCACGACAAGATCGCCGCGCACGACGTCGCGCCCGGCGATGCGCCGACGCGTGCCGTCGCGAATCACGAGAGCGCGCGGGCTCGCGAGGTCGCGCAATGCCTCGAGCGCGCGCTCCGTGCGCTGCTCCTGAACGATCGTGATGGCCATCACCACGAGCACGAACCCGAGCAGCATCAGCGCGTCCAAGACCTCGCCCATGAAGAGGTACAAGCCGCCGGCGCCAACGAGCATGAGAAACATCGGCTGGCGCACGACCTCGAGGGCGATGTTGAGAAGGTTTCGTTTTCTCTGCGCCAGAAGCTCGTTTGCTCCCTCTTGCTGCAACCGCGCGTGAGCTTCCTGTTCTCGAAGGCCGATGAGCCCCTCGAGTTCGAGAATGCTTACCGCCGACGTCTCCCGAGTCGGGTTGGGGGCGCTTGGCGCCGGTCCGCTAACGAGCTCTGACCTCATTTAGCGACCGAGGCATGAGTTGGAGCGTGCGCCATCAACGCTCGATGACAGCGCATGAGCTTCCAACTCTCTGTCGGCGCTTGCGCAGTGCATTGAGGTCCAGGCTCATTCGGCACACTCCTTCACCGACCGTGCCATCTGCATGTATCCGTCGCGCTCGGCGCTGCCCTTGCACCCAACCGGAACGTAATTGCCTTCTCGGCTCCGGCGGCGCCCCATGAGCGCGACCCCGACGCAGCCCGTGCACCTGAGCGCAGTCGGTGCGCGGCAGCGGGGACGGCTCCACGGCCTCGGCTGCGACCTTCACGATCCGGCCAGGTGCCGCTCCGCCTGACCGGCGACCCCGAGCTCTCGGTCGTCGTCCCGGGAAGACGCGATGGACCTGTGTCGAGTTGGTGGACGACATCCCTCTTCCGGCGTCTGGAAAGCAGCACCCCGTGATCGTCGAAGCTCCGTGAATCCTCCATTCTGCGGAGCGGAACGGCAGAGTCCGAGGATTTCCCGCCGCTCCCGCAAACATGCCTTTCCTTTCGCCGGATCGAGGCGCTAGCTACCAAACTTAGCTCGTCGCTTCACGCATCAACGTTCGCGAGACCAATAGATTCATGAGCCACCGGAAATACATGAGCATCCTGAGCCTCGATCAGGCGGAGATCGCCAGCCGTCGCGCCTTCTTCGCGCTCACCGATGAGGACCTGACGCGGCTCGCATCGCTCCGTCCGCTAGCCGAGAAGATCACGGACGCGATCGTGGAAGACTTTTATGGGCTTCTGCTCTCGCATCCCGAGACGCGGAAGTTCTTCCCGGACGAAGCCACGATTCGGCGCGTCAAGCGCACGCAGCGCGAGTACTTCATGGGGCTCTTCGCGGGGCGATGCGATCTGGCGTACATCGAGGATCGCCTCCGCGTCGGGACGGCGCACGAACGCATCGGCATGCCGCCGAAATGGTACCTAGGCGCATACCGGCAGTACCTCCAGCTCATTCACCAGCGCTTCGACGCCGAGATCGAGGATCCGGCGGAGGCACGCAGCGCGTTCTTCGCGGTGCAGCGTATCGTGTTCTTCGACGTCGCCCTCGCCATCGACACCTACATCGCAGCGAACCTCGATGCCCTCGGTCGCCACCAGGCCGCGATCCGCGAGCTGTCGACGCCAGTGATCCGTGTCTACGATCGCGTCCTCCTCCTTCCTCTGATCGGAGCCGTCGACACGCACCGCGCCCACCAGATCATGGAGAGCGTTCTCCTGAACGTCGTCGAGACGCAGGCGCGCTGCATCATCATCGACATTGCCGGCGTTCCCGTCGTCGACACGAGCGTCGCGGATCACCTCCTGAAGACTACCGCCGCTGTTCGGCTGCTCGGCGCCCAGACGGTGCTCACGGGCATCACGGCGCAAGTGGCGCGGACGATGGTGCAGCTCGGCGTCGACGTGTCGTCGATGCACACGGTGAGCCGGCTCAGCGACGGCATCGAGCTCGCGCTCGGCATGGTCGGAAAAACGATCGCGTCGAAGGGCGTCTGACGGATGCCAGGTCAGATCCCGATCCTGCGCATCGGCTCGACGCTCCTCGTGAGCATCCAGATCGAGCTGCGCGACGCCGTCGCCGAGTCCTTCCAGGCCGATGTGCTCTCGGAGATCGAGCGCCGCGGTACGACGGGGCTCGTCATCGACATCAGCGGCCTCGACATGGTCGACACCTATGTGGCGCGGATCCTCGCCGAGACGGGGCGCATGGCAAAGCTCATGGGAACGAGCACGGTCCTCGTCGGGATGCGGCCCGAGGTGGCCGCAACGCTCGTCCGCATGGGCTACGACATGGCGGGCGTCCGCACGGCCCTCGACCTCGACGATGGACTCGCGCTCCTCGGACACGTCATTCGAAGCCGACTTCCCGACCAATGATCCAGGTCTCTGCCATCCACGAAATGCATATCGACTGCGAGGACGACATCATCAAGGTTCGTCGCCGCGTCCGTGACATCGCGGAGCTCCGGAAGTTCGACTCGTTCGCGACGGCAGCCATCACCACCGCTACGTCCGAGCTAGCGCGCAACGCGCTCGTCCACGGTGGCAAGGGAACGGCTCGAATCGAGGAGGTGTCGGACGGATTTCGGCTGGGTCTTCGCGTCATCTTCGAGGACACCGGTCCGGGCATCGCGGACATCACGCGCGCGCTCGCGGGAGGCTACACCACGGCGCGTTCGATGGGCCTCGGCCTCTCGGGAAGCCGGCGCCTCGTCGACGACTTCGAGCTCGAATCGGCGCCCGACGTCGGCACGAAGGTGACGGTGACCAAGTGGAAGCGTTTCTGATCGACGAGTGGCTCAACGCGGAGGACGCGATCCCCATCGCCGACGACGCTTCGATATCAGTCGCCAGGCAGAAGGCGCGCGCGGTCGCGTTGGCGCAGCAGATGAGCGTCGTCGACGCCGAGCGCCTCGCGACGATCGCGAGCGAGCTAGCGCGCAACCAGCTCAAACACGCGACGCACGGACTCATCGCCGTCCGCGCGATCGCGCGCGGGGAGCATCGTGGCGTTGAGATCTCCGCGGCCGACCAGGGCGACGGGATCACCGATCCGACGCGTGCTCTCGAGGGACCGCCGCACGCAACGGGAAGCCTCGGTTCGGGCCTCGCCGCGGTGCGGGAGCACGCCGACGAGGTCGACATCGACGTACGGGTGCGCGAGGGGACGTGTATCCGCGCGCGCCTCTTCCATGGTGAGGTCCCTCGACGACGCGAGGTGGGGGTCTACGGCCGGCCCTACCGCGACGAGCCGGTAAGCGGAGATCATGCATGTATTTTCCGCGGGGATGACAGGCTCGTCGTCGGCGTCTGCGACGGTCTAGGCCACGGCTCTCCGGCGAGATCAGCGGCAAGCAGCGCGATGCGCGTGTTCGTGGAGCACCAGACTGGCACGCCACAGGCGATCATCGAGGCCTGCCATCGGGGCCTCGGACCGACACGCGGCGTCGTCATGGCGGTCGTCTCCGTGGCGGAGGACGGCGCGCCGGGCCTGGAGCTGGCGTCCGTCGGCAACATCACGGTCCAGCTCGTGAAGCCTCATTCGGAGCGTCGCTTCGGGGTCAGCTCGTTCATCCTGGGCTCTGCGCAGCGTGGCTGGCGGCCACACCTCGAGGCAAGCGCGATCGAGGCGGGCGAGGCCTTGATCGTCTTCACCGACGGGATCGAATCGCGAGCGTCGATCGACGATGACTTTGCGCTCTTGCGCGAGCACCCCATCGTCATCGCGCACCAGCTCGTCGAGCGCTTCGCTCGCGACAATGACGACGTCCTCGTTCTCGTGGCGAAGTGAGATGATCATGGCCTCAGCGGAGCGGACGCGTGTGTGGATTGTCGAGGACAGCCCCCTCGAAGCGGAGATGGCGCGTCGGGCGCTGTCGGCGTCCTGCGACATCGAGATCTTCGACGACGGGAGCGTCGTGCTCGAGCGCATCTCCATGGGTTCACTCCCCGCGGTCCTCGTCCTCGACTGGGACCTTCCAACCATCAGCGGGGTCGAGGTATGCCGCGTGTTACGCGCGACACACGACGCGATGGGATTGCCGATCCTTTTGCTCACCGGTCATGCGGGCAAGAACGATGTCGTCGAGGGGCTCAGCGCGGGGGCCAACGACTACGTCGTGAAACCGTACGACATTGCCGAGCTCGTCGCGCGCGTCGGCACGCTCGTTCGCACGAGCTCTCTTCAGCGAGCGCAGGTCCGACGGTCGCAGCAGCTCGCGCTGGCCGCCGACATCGGCGAGGCAATCACGAAGGGCAAGAGCCTCGAGGACGTCGCCAAACACTGTACGGACACCCTCGCGTTGCACCTCGACGCGCCCTCCGTCGAGCTTTGGACGCAACGCGACGGCAAGCTCGAGCTCCTCGCGTCGACCGGGTG
>JAYTOQ010000916.1:0-1545 GCA_043747665.1 Polyangiaceae bacterium
AAGAAGGGCAAGCTCCAGGTCACGAACACCGATCCCAACGGCCCGCCCGACGAGCGCAGCACGTTCTACGGCCATCGCTTCAAGATGTTCCTCGAGACCTCGCCCGAAGCGTTCGGCAAGGTCGAGACGATCAACATCGACAACAAGGCGCCGAAGCTTCCGCAGGAGGGCACTGTCGACCTCGTCATCCTGTGCCGCGAGCTCCACGGCATGGTGCAGCAGAACAAGATGGGCGACTGGCTCGCCGAGATCCAGAAGGCCCTCAAGCCGAACGGCGTGCTCGGCATCGAGCAGCATCGCGCCAAGGCCGACGCGAACCCGGAGGAGAGCGCCAAGAAGGGCTACCTCCCCGAGAAGTGGGTCATCGAGAAGGTCGAGGCGGCGGGCTTCAAGCTCGCGGGCAAGTCCGAGATCAACGCCAACGCGAAGGATACCAAGGACTACGGGGACGGCGTCTGGACGCTGCCGCCGTCGTTCCGCCTCGGCGACAAGGACCACGACAAGTACGCGGCGATCGGCGAGAGCGATCGTATGACGCTCAAGTTCGTGAAGGTCGCGAAGCCCGCGCCCAAGACCGACAAGCCGGCGACGACCGCCAAGCCCGGAGCTCCCGCGACGCCCGCGGCTCCCGCGAAGAAGCCCTGAACCGACCTCATGCGTCGGTGTCGATCCCCGCATCGTCACGTTCGATACGAGCGTTACGAGCGTGACGAGCGCGGCGGGGTCGATGGGCTTCGCGACAGGTGCGGTCCAGCCCGCGCGTAATGCACGTGCGCGAATTTAGCGTGTCTCGAACCATCGAGCGCTGTAGTCGCGAGCACGAGCATGGCGTCGGGCACCGCCATGCTCCGCGCGCCAAGAGCGCGTCAGGCGACCGCGCTTGTCAGCGGTACGGGCGCCGTGTCCCGGCGAGCGCGAGGAGGTGCGCAAGGAGATCGATGCCGTCGGAGGACGACGCGCTGATCGAGCCGGCGCTGCCGACCGTCGGCCGGTCCAGCCCCGGCCGCGGGGCCAGCAAGCGCTCGTCGTAGAGCGCCTGAGGAGCGCGGGTGCGGACGGTTCGAAGCAGCGTGTTCCAGTTCTCGAGCTGCGAAGGACGCAGCTCGGCGCCGAGGCCGTCGTAGCGAGTGCGTGAGAGCGCAGCGAGGAGCGGAATGCCGTTATGGCGGAAGACGTAGAGCACCTGCTCGCGCTCCTCGACGGTGTGCTTTGCGCTCGTCGTCACGGTCTTGGTCATCATGACCCCGCCGGACATGGCGGCGCGGCCCAGCGACAGCTTCTTCTCGGCGGTCTTCTCGACGTGCTGGCTGCTCGTGCGATGGATCGCGCGGATCACGGCGCGGAGATCGCTCCACGGAATGCTCACCGACGCGTTCGCCGCGTTGACCACGAACGCGTCGTCGTCCATGCGAAACGATCGCACGGGCATCATCGCGTCGGCGGACACCACCGCGCTCGCATCGCATGCGACGGCATCGTGACCGCGCGCGCGGAGCTTCGCGAGGATGTCGAGCGCTCGCGCGCGGTCGTCGGTGCGAAGAACCG
>JAYTOQ010000917.1:0-3532 GCA_043747665.1 Polyangiaceae bacterium
TCGTGCTTGCGCAGGCGAGCGCGTCGGGAGCGCCGCAGGGTGCGTTCGGGGCTGCGCGTCCCGCCGAGTGCGGCGTCCAGGAGGGCTCTCGCGCCGCCAACAAGTGGGAGCGCGCGAAGGAGCCGAACCTCCAGACCTACTGCACGCTGCTCGCGAGCGGCACCGCGAAGCTGGTCAACGGCGGCGCGCTCGCCAAGGACGTCCCCGCGATCGCCGACGAGGCCGACAAGCTGCTCCCCGGTCGCGCGGCGCCGAGCGTCCTCAAGGGACGCGCGCTGCTGAAGCTCGAAAAACCCGCCGACGCGCTCGCTGCACTCAAGGAGGCGCGCACGCGGGACGAGCGCGCGCTCGATGACCCCGTCGCTCTGCTCGCGTGGGCGCGTGCGAATGCGCGTACCGGTCACTTCGAGGAGGCGGCGCTTGCGTATCGCGCAGCGCTCCCGCGGACGAGCGCGCTCTCCACGCCTGAGCGGAGCGCGGCGTCGTTCGAGGCGGGGATGATCGTGATGGCCCAGGGAGCGAAGGCCGTCGAAGACGCGGTCGCGATGCTTCGCCAAGCACGACGCGAGGCGCAGGACTCCATGCAGGTTGCATCCGTGGTGGGCCTCGCGCTCGCGCTCGACCGCTCGGGACAAAAGGAGGAGGCGAGGGCAGTGCTCGCCCAGCGCGTGCGCTCCGACGCGAAGGCGATCCTCGGAGACCCACGCATCGCGGAGGCGCTCGCCGATGCCGGCGTCGCGCACGAGGCCGATGCGCTCTTGGCGACTGCACTCGAGGTGACGGACGCCGCCGCCGCTCGCGATGCATGGCGCCACTACGTCGGCGGCCCCGGCGGCAAGGGACCATGGGCCGACCACGCGCGCGCCCACGAAGGAGCTGCGCCGGCGCGCGGCGCGGCGAAGGAGCGAACGCCGTGACGGCGCGCCTCTCGCGCATCGCGTCCGCCGTGCTCGCTGGCGCACTTGCGCTCCTGTCGTCACGCGCTGCGATCGCCGACACGCCGCCTTCGGTGTGGGACCGCGCGCGCGAACCCGCGCTCGCCGACTCCTACCGACTGCATGTCGAAGTGCAGCGTCGCCTCGCCGCCGGAGATGTGGCGCGTGACTATGGTTTCGCCGCCTCGCAGGAGGCGCAGAAGCTGAACGTTCGCTCGCTCCTCGAGCGCGCCAACGCCGAGAAGAGCGCCGACCCTCGGCTGCGCTTCGATCTCGGCATGGTGTACCTGATGCTGGGGAGCTCCGGCGGGAACGTCTACTACAAGCGCTCCGCCGAGGTGCTCGGCGCGGTGCTCGCCGCGGCGCCCGACGACCCTCGCGCCGAGGAGGGCTGGTCGAGGCTCGCCGACGCGTGCGGCCACACGGGTGATCACGCGTGCGAGCAGCGCGCGTACACACGTCTCCTCGGGCTGATCACCGAGGAGTTCCGTCCATCGGGGCCCGAGCGTGGCACCGCCACGCTGAACCTCGCCGAGGCGCAGATGCACCTCGGCAACCTGAAGGAGGCGATCGAGGGTTATCGCGAGGCCATGCGCCTCGCGACACGCTACCCGTACAGCCATCTCTCCGCCCTCGCCCTGTGGGGGCTCGCGGTCGCCTACGATCGCGCGGGCGACTCGATGGCCGCCGACAAGGAGGCGCTCTCCGTCGTCGAGATGCAGCGCTCGTCGGGGATGGTCGGGCTGCTTCGCTCGTCGGACGTCTTCTTCTACCCGAGCTACGAGATCAGCTGGTACGACGCCGTCGGCGCGGCTGCGATGGCGCGCCGGCCCAGCTCCACGGCCGCCGAGCAGGTGCGCTACTGGAAGCTCGCCGAGGACGCCTTCGGGATCTTCGTCCGCGGCGCCGAGCGCGATCCCGCGCCGGATCGCTGGCTCGAGCTCGCGCGCGTCCGCTACGCCAACGCGAAGGCGTCGCGCGAGAAGGCCGAGAAGAAGCGGGGCAGGGCGCCGGTCGAGGTGCCGGTCGACGACGAGGAACAATCTCCGTGATCGTCGCGAAGAAGCGTGCTGCTTCGACCAGGTCCGAGCGTGCCGCGAAGAGCGCACAACGCGACGCCGCCGTGAAGGCTGCGCTCGATCTGGTTCGCGCGCGCGAGGACCTGCAAGCGCGTCGCGCCAACGATCCGGTGGAGTTCGTGCATCGCCAGCGCGCGAGGGAGGACCGCGAGATCGTCGCACTGGTCGCAGCGAGCTGCGCGTTCGGCAACGTGAAGGCGATCCGCATGAAGCTCGCCGAGCTCCTCGATCGCGTCGGGCCGCGGCCCGCGCGCGCTGCCGACGATCCCGTCGCGCTCACCGCGCGCCTCGCGGGCTTCAAGCACCGCGTGTTCCGCGGCGAGGACCTCGCGAAGCTCATCGTCGGTGCGCGGCGCGTGCAGCGGTCGGCCGGCTCGCTCGGCGGCGCGTTCGAGCGCGAGCTCGCCCGCATCGACCGCGACGAGCCGACGGCCGACCCCGAGGCGCGCATCCGCGAGGCGCTCGCGTCCTTCTGCGATCGCATCCGGGCCGAAGGCGGCCTGCCGAAGGCCGGCGAGCCCGACCCGAGCGGGCGGCGCGGTCCGTCGCATCTCCTCTCCGACGCCCGCGCGGGCAGCGGCGCCAAGCGGCTCCTCCTCTTCTTGCGGTGGATGGTGCGGCCGGCCGACGGCATCGACCTCGGCATGTGGAAGGTGCCCGCCCACCGCCTCCTCGTCCCGGTCGACGTTCACATCCACAAGCTCGCGCGGAACCTGGGCTTGACGAAGCGCCGCGACCTCTCGTGGAAGACCTCGGTCGAGATCACGCGGGCGCTGGCCCGCTTCGACCACGGGGATCCGACCCGCTACGATTTCTCGCTCTGCCACATGGGCATGGTCCAGCGGTGTCCGTCGAGGCCTGACCCCAAGCGCTGCGAAGGCTGCGGGGTCCGTAGCGTGTGTGTCCACTGGCCGCTCGCTGTGTTAACCGCGTGACTTCCGCTGACCTTTCGTGACAGCCTTTGTCGGCGTAAAGCTCGCAACGCTCCATGGCCGCCCCGAAAAAACAGTTCCCGCTCGACGCGCTCCGCACCGACGGCTGGTTCGAACGCATCGGCGAGGGCATCGGAAGCTTCCAGGCGCTCTGCGAGATCGTGGGCGAGCGCTTCTTCGCGTTCTCGATCATCGTCGGCGCCCGCATCACCGCGCTGACCATCGATCGTCGTAGCCCCGACCAGACGCTCGTCGACTTCGTGGTCGGCTCGGCCGAGACCGACGGAGATCTCGAGCCGCAGCGCCTCACGCTCGCGGATTTCCGGCGCCGCCTCGTCGGTGCGCTCCTCGTCGAGGAGGAGAAGCACGCGCCTGCTCCGGAGCGCGACACCGACGTCGAGGCCATCCAGCTCTTCATCGGCGTCCGCTACCTGCTGCTCGCCCCGCTCTACGGCTACTCGCTCGTCTCGCTCGGCATGCACGAGGAGGAGGGCGAGCTCACCGTCCTCCACGACGGCGTCGAGGAGAAACACGACCTCGACGGCTTCCGGCTGCGCGTCCGCTCGCACGTGCGCGAGGAGCTCGA
>JAYTOQ010000918.1:0-1625 GCA_043747665.1 Polyangiaceae bacterium
GAGGCGCGCGCTCGCGCGCAGGCCGAGGGCAACGCGGCCATCGAGGGCGAGGCCGAGAAGAAGGCGAAGGCGCTCGAGCCGCGGCTCCCGAAGCTCACCGTCGCGCTCGCGGGCGCTTCGCAGGCGACGGATCCCGAGGTGGTGCGTGACGGCGTCGTGCTCGGCGCGGCGTCGATGGGCGTCGCGCTGCCAGTAAATCCCGGTGCGCACACGCTGGTCGTACGCGCGAAGGATCGCGAGGAGACCTCTCAAACCGTCACCATCGCCGAGGGCGAGAGCAAGCTCGTGCAGCTGAAGCTCGGAGCACCGAAGAAGGCGAGCGTTGCGAGCGGCCCGGTCGCGGCGCCTGCGACGGAAGGTGGAGGCACCAGCCCGCTCGTGTACATCGGCTTCGGGACCGCGATCGCCGGCGTCGCAGTGGGCGCCATCACCGGCGTGCTCGCGTTCGGCAAGGCGAGCACCGCGAAGGACGGCTGCCCCAACGTCGACGACTGCTCGCCGGCCGGCATGGACGCGGTGAATTCGGGGCGCACGCTCGGGACCATCTCGACGATCGGCTTCGTCGTCGGCGGCGTCGGCGCCGCGGTCGGCGTCTACGGGCTCGTGTGGGGCAAGCCTTCCTCGAGCTCGAGCACATCGGTCGCGGTGAGCGTCGGGCCGATGGGCGGCGGCCTGCGAGGGTCGTTCTGATGCGCCGTCGCTCGCAACGCACAACGCTGGTGATGGCCGCGCTCGCGCTCGCATCGGGCGCGCTCGTCGCGTGCAGTCTGCTCACGGGCCTCGACGCCGACTACTCGTCGAACGCGCACGACGGCGCGACGGCGCCGAGCGGCGAAGCCGGCGGTAGCGATGCGCCGGGGTCGGACGGCGGCATGGAGGGCTCGACGAACGACGGCATGGTCATGCCCGACGGCGACGCCGCGACGCTCTCGTTCTGCAAGACGCAGCAGGGCGCGACCGCCGACGCGGACTTCTTCTGCGCGGACTTCGAGGCGACCACATGGCCCGGCGATGGAACGCCGCCCGCCCCATGGCTCTCGCTCACCAACGCGCGCGACGCGGGGACGTTCGCGTTCCTCAACGCAGGCAAGGCCGGCTCTCGCGTGCTCGACGTCGTCGGACTCTCGAGCGGAGGTGGCGCGCACGCGTTCCTCGGGACCGCGCTCTCCTCCGCGGCCAAACAGGCGAACCAGTATCAACGCTACGTCCTGAAGTTCGAGTTCCGCGTGCTCTCGTCGAACCTCGACTACGACGCGCTCGGACTGCTGATCTTCAAGCCGAACGACCAGACCGGCGAGAACGGGATCGCAGGCTACGGACCAGGCACGCCGCACGTGCTTTCCCATCAAGGCACCGGCATCTCCCCCGTAAAGCGCGTTCCCAACACCATTCCGACGGAGTGGCACACCGGCACGGTCACGCTGACACGCGTCGGCGCGGGACCGACGTACACGCGGGCGATCACCATCGACGTGACCGATGTCGAAGAGGGCATGAACCCCATCACCATCGACCCCGCGTCACCGACCGAGCTCTGGGTGGGCGTCTTCAACGCGGACAGCAACCCAGGAACGGCGCACGCTCAGTTCGACAACGTCGTCCTCGTCCGGACACCGTGAGCGCGC
>JAYTOQ010000919.1:0-6255 GCA_043747665.1 Polyangiaceae bacterium
GGTCGCGGTCGATGCGTCGCACGTGTACTGGCTGACCGAGTCCGCCGTCCTGCGCCTCGCCAAGTAGCTTTGCTACGCTGACGCGAGCCGATGACGTGGACGATCGATTCGTGGAAGGACAAACCCCTCGCGCAAGAGGTCGCCTATGACGACCCCGCGGCAGTCGCGAGCGTCGTCGCGAAGCTCGGCCAGCTCCCGCCGCTCGTCACGTCGTGGGAGGTCGAGCGCCTCAAGAAGGCGATCGCCGAGGCGCAGGAGGGCAAGCGCTTCGTCCTGCAAGGCGGTGACTGCGCGGAGACGCTGCTCGATTGCCAGCCGAGCATCATCACCAACAAGCTCAAGATCCTGCTCCAGATGTCGATGGTGCTCGTGCACGCCGGCAAGAAGCCGGTGGTCCGCATCGGGCGGCTTGCCGGGCAGTACGCGAAGCCGCGGTCGAAGCCGACCGAGGAGCGCGAGGGCGTCTCGCTCCCGAGCTACTTCGGTGACCTGGTCAATCGCCCGGAGTTCACGGCCGACGCGCGACGCACGGACCCTGGCGCCCTGCTCGATGCCTATAGCCACGCGGCGCTCACCCTCAACTTCGTCCGATCGCTGACCGCCGCGGGCTTCGCCGACCTCCATCACCCCGAGTACTGGGACCTCGGCTTCTTCAAACGGTCGGGGCTGCCCGCCGAATTGCGTGATGAATACGTGCAAACCAGCCAGAAGCTCGCCGAAGCGCTGCGCTTCATGGAGGCGCTCGGCGAGACCTCGATCGACGAGCTCTCGCGGGTCGATTTCTACACGAGCCACGAGGGGCTCAACCTCCACTACGAGGCCGCGCAGACGCGAAAGGTCCCCCGCCGCGAGGGTCACTACCTCCTCACGACGCACATGCCGTGGATCGGCGAGCGAACACGCGCGCTCGATGGCGCGCACGTGGAGTTCTTCCGCGGCGTCGAGAACGTGGTGGGCGTGAAGCTCGGACCGAAGGTCGATCCCCAGGACGCGGTCCAGCTCCTGACGTGCCTCAGCCCCACCAACGAAGCGGGGAAGCTCGTCGCCATCACCCGCATGGGCGCGGACGACGTCGAGAAATCATTGCCGCCGCTGGTGGAGGCAGTGACGCGCGCGGGTCGTCGCGTGCTCTGGATGTGCGACCCGATGCATGGCAACACCCATGCGACGAGCAGCGGCATCAAGACGCGGAGCTTCGACGACATCCTTCGCGAGATCGAGAGGACGTTCGCCGTGCATCACGAGCTCGGCACCGAGCTCGGCGGCATTCACTTCGAGCTCACCGGCGAGGACGTCACCGAGTGCATCGGCGGCGGGCTCACGGAGGCCGATCTCGACAAGAACTACGCGAGCGTCTGTGATCCGAGGCTCAACTACCGACAGGCTCTCGAGATGGCGTTTCGCATCGGTAGCTGGATGAGCAAGCGAAGCGCCGCGCGATGACCGCGGGGACGGCGCGGGGACGGCGCGGGGCGCAGGCGGGCCGCTTTTCCTGAGTTATCCTGGGGGCTTCGGACCTCTGAACAGACGCCTTCAAAGCGCAAACGTGCCAGATCACACTTCGCGGACTTGCGTCAAGAAGACTGCCCCTTTGTTCAGCTGTTGCGTGAAAACGACACTCGCTGCCTTGACCCGTCCCGGGGGAGCGTTGTAGCGATGTGGGCAACAACGCGAAGGGCCGGTCCCGGTGCTGGGTTCAGCACCACGGAACCGTCGAGCCGCCCGAAAGACCAACGCGTTCCAAGAAGCAAATGATGAGGTTCGAGACACGCATGGGTAGTCGCATGAGTTGGCCGCAGATTCGGCAGAGCGACGAATACCGAGGGCGATGGGTCGCGCTCGACAATTGCCGGTACGACGGCCGCACCGCTCAGCCGGTCGAGGGAACGATCATCGACGCCGACGAGGACCTCGTCGAGCTCTGCACGCGCATCCGCCATAGCGAGAACAAGCACTGCGCGATCTTGTTCTGCGACGAGTCCCGTGTGGAGGACGAGACGCCGCCGCCGTCATCCGTGCGCCGTCCGACGTATCCGCCCGCGCAGCACTGACCGCGGGCGCAACGGGCGCAACGCCTCGCATGGCGTCGCTACTCCTCCTCCTCCTTCTTCGTCGGTCGCGCGCTCTGACTTGGTAGCGGAAGCGGCGCGCGCGGTCGCACGCTAGGACGCGGCTCGGCCGACGAAGGGACGTTGTCGGGCACGCCCGGCGCGCGCGGCGGATGCCGAAAGCCCGGGGGCGGCGCGTTCGGCGAGCGCGCTGGAGGAGGCGCATTGGGTAAGCGTCCGGCGGACGGCGCGCCGGGCGGAGGTGGCGCGGGCAACGGGATCCGACCTGCGGACGGAGCTCCGCCGGGACGCGGACCGCCTGGCGGCGAGCCGACGATCGGCGCGACGGGCATGCGTCCGGCCGAAGGCGATCCGACGATGGGCGCGACCGGCATGCGGGGATTCGACGGCGCGCCGCTCGGCGAGGACGCCGGCGCAGGCGCGGGCGCTGCGACCGGGATACGACCGGCGGCCGGCGCGCCGGCATGCGGCGTCGACGCCGGGATCCGTCCGGCCGAGGCCGCGCCGGCGCCGCCGCCAGGGGACGCCGCGGCATTTAAAAAGCGCGGAGAGCTCTCGGGCGCCGGCACCGCACGCTGGATGCGTGGACCCGACGGGCGTCCGCCGGGGATGTCGAGCTCGGGGCGCGACGGCGCAGGAATGCGCGGGCTCGACGCTGCTGGCATCACGGGCGCAGAGGGAGGCGGCTCGGTGTCGTCACGCTTCCGCAGGATGCGCGGCTTGGCACCTTGAGGCAGCGCGGCGCCGCGCGCGGTCCGCTCCGCGAGCGTGCGCACCGACGCGGGCGCCGCGGCGGGAGGAGGCGGGGGGATGGTGTCGGCCGCATCGAGATCGTAGGTGGTGCCGACGGACGTCGAGGCGTTGATGTCGGCGAGGACGCTCTCGAGGTCGGCGTCCGCGAAGTCTTCCATCTCCACGTCGATGGACACGTCGGCGTCGACGCCGCCTCGCGCGCCGCCCTCACCGAAGCGCGCCTTCGCTTTCCGGATGTGACGCTTGTACGTGCCTTCCTCGATCTGCCGGCAGATGCGGATCCAGTGCATCGCGTAGGTGTTGTACTTCTGCGTCACGACCTGGAAGCGGAAGCGCATCGCCGTGTTGCGGATTTGCTCCTTGCGGAGGATCGCGAGACGGCGGTCGACATCCTTGCGCGGCACCGTCGGCTCGAGCTTCTCGAAGCCGAGGAAGTACTGCTCGTAGATGTTTCGAAGACGATCGACGCGCTCCTCGAGCTCGCCGATCGCGATCTCTTGCTCTTTGGGGTTCACGTCGACAAAAGCTCCGCGCGCGCTTCCAGTCTGCCCCAAGTGTCCAGGAGCTAGGCCGCAGAGTAAAGCCTACAGCGGCGTGACCTTGACGTTGTCGAAGCAGACCTTGGCTTCCCACTCGTTGAAGCCGAAATGGTCGTGGCCCTGGCCGGCCAGCGGCGCCGGGTCGTTCCAGGTGAGAAAATCGATCCCGTCGACCGACCAGCGGATGGTCTTGCCGTCGTTCCGCTCGATCTTGAAGTGGTAGGTCTGGCCCTTCTGGGCAGGGCGCTGGCGCGGGTCGTCGGAGTCCTTGTCGACGTGGATTTCCTTGCGATCGGTGCCGTGCTCGTTCAGCCGAGCGAGCGCGTGGATGCTGTTCTTCCAGCCGCCGAGGATCGCGAGATAGCTCGTCGCGTTGGTGTAAGACGTGCCGGTCGCGTACGAGGCGCCGTCGCCCCAGACCTCGGTCTTGAGGTCGCCTTCGTCGCCGTAGCCGGTGACGTCGAACTCGATGCGCGCGTTGACGGGCAGCGTGCGGTTGAGCCAGATGCCGTGGTTGTGGGCGCCCTGCACGCAGAGCTTGCCGCCCTCGACCTTCCAGGCGCTGGTCTTGATCTGCGTCCAGTTGGGGCCGAGGTTGCTGTGGTCCACCACGCGCTCGATGCTCGCGTCGGCCACGCTGCTGCCGCCGTCCTGGAGCACGGAGAGGAGCAGGGGCTCGCCGGCTTCACGCGCCGCCTCACGCCCAGCCTCGCGGTTGGCCTCGCGGTTGACGAGCGCGAGCCCCGCGTCTGCGGACGCGGCGCCCGGCGTGGTCGCCGCGTCGAAAGCGGCCCACCCGCCGTCGTCGGTGCGGTCGAAGTTGTCCTCGAACGGCGCCGTCATGACGTTGAGTGACGGCCGAACGGTGGCTGTCGCGGTCGGCGCGACGCCTGCGTCGTAGGGCGGAGCGCTCCCGGTCGGAACGCAGGCGGCGAGCGGCGTGCTGGCGAGACCGCCCGCGAGAATCGACAGAACGGCGACGTGAATGGCCTTCACAGCGTGGTTTCTACCACAGCGCCGGAGGATCTTTAGGCCCCACGGGTGCTCGCGGTGGTAAAAACCCCCCACTCGCCCATGCACCCGATCCTCTTCCGCATCCCGCTTCCGCACATGCCCTTGAAGCTGTGGTGGGCACTCGCGGCCGTCGCGGCGATCGCCCTCGTCTACGCCGTCCTCGGCCAGCGCCGCCGGGATCGCGCGACCGTCGGCACGGCGCTCGTCGTCGCCCTCGCGGCGGGCGGCGCGGGCTACTACTTCCGCACGACCCAGTACGAAGCAGCCAACCTGCCGATCTACTCGTACGGCGTCATGCTCGGCCTCTCGCTGGTGGTCGGCTGGTACCTGACCCTGACCCTCGCGGAGCGCGACGGCCTGCCGAAGGAGGTCATGGCGAACTGCTACGTCGTGACCGCGATCGCGGCCATCGTCGGCGCGCGCGTCCTCTACATCGTCACCAACCTCGACGAGTTTCGCGTCAGCCAGCACGACGCGAACAGCGCCATCGACTTCGCGAGCTTCTTCGCGCTCCGCCGCGGCGGCCTCGTCGCGTACGGCGGCTTCCTCGGCGGCTTCATCGGCAGCTGGCTCTACCTGCAGAAGCAGAACATCAAGCTGATGCCGTGGGCCGACGTCGCGGTCCCTAGCCTGGCCTGCGGTCTCCTGATCACGCGCATCGGCTGCTATCTCTTTGGCTGCGACTTCGGCAAGCGTCTGCCGGCGGACGCCCCCGGGTTCCTCGTGAAGATGGGGACGTTCCCGCACTGGACGTCGGGCACGCTCGACGGCGGCGGCGACGGCGCGCCGGCCTGGTCGAAGCACCTCGACGCCGCGGGGCACGGTACGCCGGCGGCCTCCGAGCTCCTCAAGATGAACCACTCGTGGCCGGTTCATCCGACGCAGATCTACGAGTCGATCGTCGGTCTCGTGCTGCTCTCGATCCTGCTCTGGCAGCGCAAGCACCAGCGCTTCCGCGGTCAGATCTTCTTCCTGTTCGCGTTCGCGTACGGGTACCTGCGCTTTCTCATCGAGATGCTGCGCGACGACTCGGAGCGCGGAGAGTTCGGGACGTTCCCGCTGCACTTTTTCGTGCCGGGCTCGCTCTTCATCATGGCGCTGGCGTTCGTCTTCGGGATCTCGCTCGGGATCACGAACCTCCGCACCCGCATGATCGCGCGCGTGGCGGCCTTCGTGCCGCCGGTGGTCGCGTACATCATGCTCGCGCCCGCGAAGTTCGGCGAGGTCGTGCAGGCGCACCCGTCGACGAGCCAGTGGATCGGTCTGCTGAGCGCCGTCGTCGTGGCTTACTTCTACGCGCGAGCGTGGGAGATCGCGCGCAAGGCGCCGAAGGCCGCGATGAGCCTCGAGACGCTCGGCGACTTCAAGGTCACCGCGGATGACGAGCGCCCGCGGCGTCGCCTCGACGAGGACGACGACGAGGAGGAGGAGGACGATCGCACGCCCGAGGAGATCGCGGCGGCCGAGGCCGCAGCAGCCGCCGAGGCGGAGGCGCGACCCCGCAAGAAGAAGGGCAAAAAGAAGAAGGGCCTTCGCGCGCCGGCGGCGCAGGGCGACGCGACGGACGCGACGGCATCGGCCGAGGCGGACGCCGACGCGGAAGCCGACGACGAAGCGGCGCAAGAGAAGGCCGAGGTGGACGCCAAGGCGGATCCGCTCGCTGATGCCAAGGTCGACGCCCTCAAGGATGCCAAGGCCGACAAGGACGCGAAAGAGCCCACCGGGACCGCGTAGCTGAACCAGCGCTCAGCCCCGTTTTGATCGGGTTTCGTCGTGCCTCGACAGGCGCCCTGAATACGGAAGCCAATCGCGCGACTGAACGCCGCTGCGAATGAAGCTGCCACAGCGATCGCGGCGTAGACGGCTGGGGCAAGGGGGCG
>JAYTOQ010000920.1:0-5691 GCA_043747665.1 Polyangiaceae bacterium
GGCCACCATTGCCCGCAATGCCGAGCTGACGGGCATCGCGCACTGGAACAAGGACATCCGCACCGAGTTCACGGGCGGTCTCTTCCAGGTACCGTTCCGCATGGAGCTCGAGGAGCTCTCACTCTTCCGTCCGTTCATCGAGCGCACCTGGGCCTCGCTCAACCTGTTCCCCACCGAGCGAGACATCGGCGTGCACGCCAGGACGTTCGCGATGGACGATCACCTCGTCGTCGACGTGGGCGTCCTCAACGGGCAACGCCTCGGTGAGCCGCGCTTCGTGGTGCAGCCGGACCTCAACTCGTCGAAGGACTTCTTCGCGACCGTCAGCGGCAAGAAGCTCGGGCCCATCGATGCCAGCCTTTCCGGCTACTACGGACACGGGCAGATCGTCGACGCGCAGCAGCTCCGCGTGAAGAACTACGACCGCTATGCGGTGAACGTGGGCGCTCGCTTCGGCAAGACTCTCGTTCCCGTCCTCGGCGAGACGCGACTTCTCGGGGAGCTCATGTTCGGAAAGAACATGGACACCGGCGTCGTGTACCCCTTCGGTGTTCCCGTCATCCCGGTCGCGTTCGGCGACGACGTCGCCGGGCTTGGCGAGCGCGCGCTCTACTTGCGGGCGGAGCAGGATCTCACGAGGTGGGGCATCGCGGGATTCCGCTTCGACACGTACTCGGCCGACGTCTCGCAGGCGAACGACGCGCGCGACACGTACACGTTCATGCTCGGCGCGCGCTTCAGCAAGAACCTGCGCCTCATCAACGAGCTCGCGTACGCCATCGACAACATGCACCCGAAGGGCGACGCGCCGCCGTCCCAGCACGTGCTCCAGTACTCGGCTTGGCTGCAGGGCAGCTTCTACTGAGAGGACCGTGACGCCTCGACGACCACGTCGCGGAGCGAGGTCAGAGACCGCACACCCACGAGCGCGACGTCCGGCGCGCCGAGCGACGCGTCGACCAGCGCTCCGAGCTCCGCCGCGTCGCCGCGGCCGGCAGCCGCGAGGCGCTCTTCGAGTCGAGAGACGGCATCGCGCGAGGCCATGAGCTCGCCTCCGACGCGCATGCGTCCGCTCGCGTCCCGTCCTGCGCCGACGATGCCGATGGCCTCGTCACGTGTCGCGGCCCACGCTGGCTCGGCACGAAGGTCTACGTCCGGCGGAGGTGGCGTACCCGACGAATCACCCTGAAATCCAGGCATCTCCACGATCGATCGGCCATACGCGCTTGCGTACGTTTCGGCGAGCACGTCCCCGAGACGCGCGAGCTCGACGGACGCGCCGATGTCGGCGAGCGTCGCGGGAGCCTTGCCGAGATACGAAGGACGCGCGCGTATCGCGAACGGCGTACGCACGGCGATGATGGCCTCCACGAGCGCGCGGCCCGTCGCCGCGTCGTGCGCGAAGGCGATCATCGCGACCGGCCGCTTCCCCGCGCTGATCCAGTCCCGATCGAAGTAGTGCGCGAGGGCGCCCACCTTCGTCAGCGCTCGGAGGAGCGGGCGCACGTAGCGATTGAGGAGCCGGCTCGGCTCGCAACGCACGAGCGCATCGGATCGGGCGAGCGCCAGCTGCACCCAGAGCGATCCCTTGCCGACCATGGCCTCCGCGCCGCACGAGCCACGACGGAGGAGCGTGCGGACCGGATCGTCCGCCGGACCGAGCTCACTCACGCGCTGCAACGCGCCCAGCACCACGGCTTCGCCTTCCACCGTCGCGAGAAGGAGCTCGGCGTCGTGCGTGAGCGGCCGGTCGAGCGCGGCGCGCGACGCGGCAGCGAGATCCGCTGCCGCTGCCCGCTCGAGCCGCAGCACCCCCAGCGTCGACATCCGGCGATCATCGCACGAAGATGCGTCGTCGAGGCGTGCTCGCCACGCGACGCGCGGTTAACCCTGCCGCGTTGCTACCGCGTTCTTTGCCGGTTCGTCACGCATCCGTTGCCGAAGGATGAGAGGGTGCGAGTCACACAAAGGAAGCATGATGACGCGAACAATCTCGCTCTGCTCCGTCTCGGTCGCGATCGCGCTGTATGCGCAGTCCGCGCACGCGCAGGAACCCTTGCCGCCGGGCGCAGCGCAGCCCGCCCCGGCGAATCCCCCGACCGTCCCCGCGCCTGGCAACGTGCCTGGTACGGGCCCCATTCCGGAGAGTGCTCCGCCGTTCACGCCACGCACCGACAACCCGACGAGTGATCCCACGCCGCCGGGCGCGCGCCTCACGCGCGAGGATCGCCCCGGCCAGGCCAACGCGGTCGACGAGGTCGGCATCGGCACCGATCTCCACCCGATGGCCGGCTATCACAACGGCCTCTTCTACCTCCGCGACGCCAACGACAACGCTCACCTCTTCATCAATGGCCGCTCGCACATCGACTTCTACGGCTACGCAGGCGGCGGCGTCCCGGAGACCCCGCTGAAGCCCACGCTCTTCTTCCGGCGCATCCGTCCGGAGATCACCGGCGACTTCCTCCATCACTTCAACTTCATGATCGCCGGCGAGTTCGGCGCCACCGCCGTCGACAATCCCAAGGGGACGAACGAGAGCTCCGCGGCTGCGCCAGGCGTGGTCCCCACCGCGACGAGCAGCAGGTTCGCCGCCGCGCAGACGACTCGTTTTCAGGCCGCGGCGGCCGACGTCTTCATCAACTACCGCAACGGTTCGTTGATGAACATCCAGGTCGGTCAGTTCGACGCGCCGTTCATGATGGATAACCGCACGAGCGACAAGTACACGGCGTTCATGGAGCGCGCGCTTCCCGTGCGAGCCATCGGTATCCCGTCGAACAAGGAGATCGGCGCGATGTTCTGGGGCGAGACCCAGAACCGCCTCGTCTACTACTCGTTCGGCCCGTTCAACGGCGACGGGCAGAACCGCCCCAACGTCGACGCGCGGTTCGACGTGATGGGCCGCTTCTTCGTCCACCCGCTCGCGACGAGCGACATGAGCAAGGACAACCCGCTCAAGGACATGCAGATCGGCGGCAGCTTCCGCTACGGCTCGCGCGACAAGAAGTGGGTCGAATACGACTACGCCACGATGACGACGCAAGGAAACTTCGCGTTCTGGGTGCCGTCGTACGGCGGCACCAACGGGACGACGCACGTCATCCCCGCGGGCGACCAGATCGCGGTCGCGGGCGAGCTTCGCATCCCGTTCGATCGCTTCGACCTCACGAGCGAGCTGCTCTACATCAAGAACAACACGCGCGAGGCGGTCGAGGGCTTCGAGGCCACGAACACCGAGCGTTTTGGACAGATCAAGGGTGTCTCGTATTACGCTCAGCTCGGCTACTGGATCTACGGCAAGCGCGACATCAACGGCTTGCCCGGCTACCAGAACCCGGCACGGCTCAACTGGACGAAGGCCGATCCCGTCGACCCCGAGACCGCGGTGCAGCTCCTCGCGAAGGTCGAGCAAGTCGCGCTCGAGTACAACTCGGCGAGCCGCGGTGGCCTCGCCGACACGAAGAACATCGACGGCAACATCAAGATCAACACGCTATCGTTCGGCATCAACTACTGGGCGACCAAGCACGTGCGGCTGACGCTCGACTACGTCTACAACCAGTTCCCCGACTCGGGGCCGGTCAAGGCGAGCCAGGCCGGCGGCAACGTGCAGACTTCGGCGAACCGCGCGCAGGCGCCCGGCAACACCATCGGCGCCGGCATCGACGATCGCCAGCGCGACAACGCCCACGACCTCCACGAGATCCTCGCGCGCTTCGCGATCGCGCTCTGAAAGGCACATCATGCGAAGCATCACGATGGCAATCCTGCTCGGAGCGGCAACGGCAGCAGTGCTCACGCCTCTCCTCGGCTGCGAAGACGACACGACGGTGAACACGGCGTTCAAGGACGCTGGCGCAGGCGAAGGCGGCGAGGGGGGCCATGACGGCGAGGCCGGCGCTTCTAGCGAAGCCGGCGCCGCGACCGACGCCGCTCCGACCGACGCCGCCGACGGCGGCTGACGCGCGGCTGACGCGAACGCTGTGACGCTCGGCACCGCACGCTATGCTGCGGGCGGTGTCGAGCACGATCGATTGGGCTACCGAAGGCAACACGTGTGTCGCGCTGCTGCGCGATCTCATCCGCATCCCGACGGTCAACCGCGGAACGCGTGACGAGGGCGACGGCAACGAACGCCCCGCTGCCGAGCGGGTCGCCGAGCATCTGCGTGCTGCCGGCCTCGAGCCGAAGTTTTTCGAGAAGCAGAAGGGCCGCACCAACGTCGTCGCGCGCGTGAAGGGCGACGGCTCCTTGCCGCCGCTCCTCCTCAACGCCCATCTCGACGTGGTGGAGGCCGACGCGTCGTGCTGGAAGCATGATCCGTTCGGCGGCGAGATCCACGACGGCTACCTCTGGGGCCGCGGCGCCATCGACATGAAGCACATGGCCGCGATGAGCGCGTGCGTCATGGCGATGCTCGCTCGCGAGGTAAAAGACGGAAAGAAGCTCGCGCGCGACGTGATCTTCGCCGCCGTCGCCGACGAGGAAGCAGCCTGCGAGCTGGGCAGCCTCTTCCTGTGCGACGAGCACCCGGACGAGGTACGTGCAGAGTACATGCTGGGCGAGATCGGCGCGTTCTCGCTGCACCTGTTCGGCCGCACGTTCTATCCGATCCAGGTGGCGGAGAAGGGCGTGTGCTGGGTGCGCGCCACCTACGAGGGCAACCCCGGTCACGGGTCGATGCCAGACCCCGACAGCGCCGTCGTGCGGCTCGCGAAGGCCATCGTGCGCCTCGGTCACGGGCGGCTGCCGATGCATCCCACCGAGGTGGTGACCACCTTCCTGCACGGTCTCGCCAAGGAGCTCCCGAGCCCGCAGCGGCACGTGCTGAAGCGGCTGACGACTCCGCAGCTCGCGTCGCTCATCCTCGATCACCTCGTTCGCGACACGGGCCAGCGGCGGTCGTTCGGCGCGATGCTCTCGAACACCGCGTCCCCCACCGTGGTGCGCGCCGGTTCGAAGGTGAACGTCATCCCGGGTCGCGCCTCGGTCGATCTCGACGGCCGGACGCTACCCGGCCAGTCGGACAGCGCGTTCCTCGCCGAGCTGAAAGAGGCCCTTGGCGGAGATCCTCAGCTCGAGGTGCTGCGATCACTGCCCTCCGTCGAGGCGAGCCCGAAGACCCCGCTGTTCGACCACTTGGCGGCGACGGTGCGGCGCCATGACCCGACCGGGCATCCGCTGCCGTATCTCATCCCCGGCTTCACGGATGCCAAGGCCTATGCCCGGCTGGGTACGATTTGTTACGGGTTCGCGCCCGTCAAGTTCGACCCCACGCACGAGGTCAACTTCACGAAAATGTATCATGGGCACGACGAGCGGGTGCCGATCGACGGCCTCAAATGGGGGCTTCGCGTGCTGTATGACGCCGTGAGTGGCTTCTGCCGCTGAGGGGAGGCTGACCTCGGCCGGCAAGCCTCCGGGGCCCTTGCACTTAAGCAAGTGTCAAACCCTACGCGTCATGCACTTGCTGTCAGTGCCTAGAGTCGGATAGAACCGAAGGCGTTCCCGTATCTAGAGCCCAGGCATCTGCCACGCTGCGGACGCCGGATTCGATCGAAGGGACACGAGGGTTCGATGGTTAATCCGCAGATGGTGATGTACGAGGAGGAGTTCAACCAGATCCAGACGGTCGTAGACCGCCTGGTTCGGGACGCGAACGCCAAGGTCGTCTTCATCGTCGACAAG
>JAYTOQ010000921.1:0-5760 GCA_043747665.1 Polyangiaceae bacterium
TGGCGCCTTCACCGCGTCCACCGGCCGTCGCGGCGCCGGCCTCGCCGACGCGTCGCTGGGAAGACGAGCCCGGGAGCGATACCTGGGAGAGCGCTCCCACCGTGAACAGCTTTCCCGAGCCCAACGATCTGCCGGCGCCGCCTGCGCGCGCGGTGCCCGTGGCGCAGGCAGCTTCGCCCGCGACGCAAGCATCACCGGCGGCGCAAGGCGCGGCCGCGCCCGCGACGACAGCGCCCGCCCCAACGGCCTCCCCTGGCACGATGCGCGGTCCGTATCCGACGGCCCCGGGCATCGGCGAAGGCGCGCCTCTCTCTACCGCATCGCCAGCATCGCCAGCAGCGCCAGCGCCAGCGCCAGCGACTGGCGGCGGTGGCGGGCCCGCAGTCGGTGGCGGGCGACCCGCTGTCGGCGCTCCGACAGGGGCAGCGAGAGGAGCGACAGCAAGCACCGCGACGGCGGCGGGCATGGCTGGGCTCGGATCGGCGATGCGCGAAGAGGTCTGGGCCATCGTTCGCGCCGCCGTCGAAGAGGCGATGGGCCCGCTCGTCGCGCGCCAGAGTGAGCTCGAAGCACGCGTCGAGCGCGCCGAGCGCGGGGTCGGCGCCTCTGCTCCTGCGCGGGTCGCGTCCATCGCTCCCGTGGGCGGGCCCTCCTCCATTCCCGTTGCGTTCGGTCCTTCGATGGCGCCGCCGGCGTTCACCGGCAGGGCTGCGCCGCGCTTGCCGACATTCGACAACGAGGCCTCGGGCACGAATCCCGGCGGCACGACCATCCCGGACCTGAAGGCAGCGCCCGCGTACCAGAGCGGCGTCGTCGTCGCCGCTCAGCCAGCGCGCGGCCCGATGCTCTCGCTTCCCCCGCAGGGCTACGGCGTCACCGTGATGCAATCGACGCGACCAACGCTCGATCTCGATGCCGTCGGTCCCGTGGACGTCCACGGCTTCGACGGCGGCCAGCGCAAGCGGCGCGTCGGGTATGCCGTGGTCGTCATCATGCTGATGATCATCATCGGCGTGGTGACGATGACCGTCCTCAGCCACGGCTGAGGACCGGCAACGGTCGCCATGGACCTCAATCGCGTCGCCGCCTTCGTGCGCGTCGTTCACGACGGAAGCTTCACCGCGGCCGCCAAGGCGCTCGGCCTCCCGAAGTCCTCGATCAGCCGCAGCGTCGCGCAGCTCGAGCAAGACCTCGGGATTCGACTCCTTCACCGCACTACGCGGCAGCTCCATCTCACCGATGCCGGCACCGCGTTCTACGAGCGCGTGTCGCGTGCGCTCGGTGTCATCGACGAGGCGACGAGCGCTGCTTCCGACACGCAAGCCGAGCCGAGCGGCGTGGTCCGCATCACCGCTCCGGTCGACATCGGCGTTTGGGCGCTGGCACCGATCGTCGCGCGCTTCGTGCGCAAGCACCCGAGGATTCGCGTCGAGGTCTCGCTGACCGGTCGCGTCGTCGATCTCGTCGCCGAGGGCTTCGATCTTGCGGTCCGTGCCGGACCGCTGCGCGACTCGTCGCTCATCGCTCGCCGTGTCGGCGGTCTGCAATCGGTCGCCTACGCATCTCCGAAGTACGTCGCGCGCCGCGGCGAGCCCAAGGAGCCGAAGGATCTGGCCGACCATGGCTGCGTGCTGTTCCGTTCGACGAGCGGCAAGGCCACGTGGAAGCTCGAGCGCGTCGGCGGAGGCCTGGCATCGGTCGACGTCACCGGACCGGTCGCGAGCGACGACCTCTCGTTCGTGCGAAAGGCGGTGCTCGCCGGCTGCGGGATTGGCCTGTTGCCGACGTTTCTCTGCGAGCGCGCCGAGCACACCGGAAGGCTCGTTCGCGTGCTTCCCGACTGGTCGCTCAACGGCGCCGTGCTCCACATCGCCTATCCGTCGACGCGCTTCGTTCCGCAACGCGTCGTCATCCTTCGCGAGTATCTGCTCGGCGCGCTCGACAAGATCGGCAACCAGCGCGACGCGCCCGCGAAGCGCCCGGCCGCCGCGCGCTGAGCCGCCGTCACTGCGTGCGAAAGAAGGACCACGTCGCCTCGGCGGCGCGCGTCCACACCCAGTGCCCGAGGCCCGGGATGGGGCAGAAGCCCACCGCCTTGCCGGAAGGGCATCCTCGATAGACGTGACACGGTTCGTAGCCGGTCGTCTCCATCTCGTCGCTCTTGCAGCCGTTCACGTACGCCCAGTACTCCGCGGAGAAGCGCCCGCTGCTGAGCGTGACGCCGTAGTCGTCCTCGCCATGCAGCGCGAGCATGGCGATCGGCGCTTGATCAGGGCACTTTGGATAGCCGTTCGGCCAGGTCTGCGCCTGCTTGTACGGCGCTCCGCCGGCGTTGGAGGCGATGGCGCGGAGCAATCCGTGGCGCTGGCAGGCGATGACGTTGGAGAGGAAGCCGCCGCTCGAATAGCCGGTGGCGAAGAGGCGCGAGCGGTCGACGGGGAAGCGTCGCGAGAGCTCGTCGAAGACCGCCTCCGCGAATTTCACGTCGCGATTCTCGAACGTCGTCTCGAGATCCCACGAGGAGCCGATGCCGTCGAGATAGGCGAGGATGGCATCGGCCCCGGATGCTTGCTCGAAGGGAAAGCCGCCGTGGAAGCCGTCGGCGTCCCCGCCGTCGCCGTGGAGGACGAGGACGACGGGGTAGCGAATGGACGGCTCGAGGGTCCGCGGCTCGATCAGGAGATAGCGGCGACTGCGACCGTCGACGTCCAGGACCTGCATCGAGGATCGCGTGAGGGACGCGGCATCGGACGCGGCGTCGGGAGCAACGGCACGCGCGGGCAAGATGGTGCTCTCGCCAGCGATGGTGTGCATCGTGACGTTGTGCCGATCACGACGACACGCGCCGGACGAGAAGACGAGGGCGAGCGCGAGGCCTCCCAGCGCGAGGCGTCCCAGCTCGGCACGCAGGGCCCACGGCCGTCCCTCGAGGAGCGCGCCGATCGCGACGAGCGCACCCAGGACCGCGGCCACGCCGACGATGACGACCGTGCGCGGGAGCCCGTGGTGCCACGTGAGGAGCGCGAACGTCGCGCCGACGACGCCGACGTATTGCAGCGCGACGTAGGTGGCGAGCTTGCGTGAGACGGGACGGTCGTACTTGGTGCGGTTCCGAATAGGCGGTGTCTCGACGACGTAGCCCTCCGGCTTCCACGCGGGCGACGCGAACCACACGCGGAGCTTCTCGAAGGGAGTCCTCGCGGCGCGCATCATGCTGGCCATCTCGAGCCAGTAGTGAACCTGCGCCCACATCGGATCGAAGCTCGCGAGCGGCTTGGTGATGCCGTAGACGGGCCTCTCGACCTCCTCTGCGTACGTGCCGAACAGGCGGTCCCACACCACCAGCGTCGCGCCGTAGTTCTTGTCGAGATACTGCGGGTTGATCGCGTGATGCACGCGATGGTGGCTCGGCAGGTTCATGATCCAGTCGACGGGGCCGCGGATCTTTCCGACGAGCTGCGTGTGGATCCAGAACTGATAGAGCGTGGAGAGCGCGTGGGTGACCGCGAAGACCAGCGTCGGCACGCCGAGGATCGCGAGCGGGAGATAAAAAGGGAGGGCGGTCCAGCTCGTCAGCACCGCCTGGCGCAACGCGACGGCTAGGTTGTAGTCCTCGCTCTGGTGATGCACGACGTGGGCGGCCCAGAGGAAGTTCACCTCGTGGCTGAGACGGTGCCACCAGTAATAGAGGAGGTCGACACCGATGAACGCGACCACCCACGGTAGCCACGGCCGGCCCCACGAAGGCGTGAGGCTCACGAGGTGGGCGTGGCGGTAGACCGCGTCGTAGATGGCGAGCTGCAGCGCAGCCCAGAAGATGAGAACGACCTGGGAGGTGATCCCGCAGCTGAGATCCGTGAGCGTGTCGGTGAAGCGGTAGACTCTGACGCCGCGCCGCCTCGCCCAGAGCAGCTCGAGGCCGATCAGGACGAAGAAGAACGGGACGGCGAGGGCGATCGGGTCGGGCACGCCGCGCCGCTCAGAGCGCGTGCACGCGCGCCCACGGCAATACCCACGTGCGGAATACACGCGTTCCGCCGCGGCCGTCGAAGTCGGCTCGAATGGCCTCAGGCACGTCGCTCCATGCGAAGCGCTTCGACGCGGTCCCCGCGTTCCCGTCCTCGTAGCGAACGCGGAGCGTGACTTCGGCCTCCGTGTCGTGGGCGTACTTCACGAACTCGAGCTCGACCGCCTTCACCTTGTCCTCGACGCGCGAGACCACGTCCGGGTCGGGCTCGCCGCGGAGCGACCTGGCGAGCTTGCGTCGTTCCTCCGGCGTCGACGAGCGCATCCCGAGCGCGCCCTCTGCGAGCTCCATCTCGAGGGCATCGGCGATCCACGCGTCGAGCGCGGGCGTCGACTCGCGGGCCACTTCAGCGCCGCCGGCCTTGCGGCGTGACCGCATGAAGAGGAAGGCGGCGAGCGCGATGGCGGCGACGACGACAGCGATGCTCATCGCCAGAGCATAGCTCACGGCGAAAGGGTGCGCAGCACGGCGGCGACGCGGTCCCGGGGACGGCGCGAGCGCGAGTACGGAGGCATCGCCGGCAAGATGTTCGCGGGCATCTGGAAGGACCGGCGCTGATCGAGGGCTCCTACGAGCTCGTGAACGCCAAGCTGTCCGCGAAGATGCAGAGGGCGATCGGCACGGCCGAAGGCGAGGGCGAGTGTGCAGGCGAGGGCGAAGAAGTAGAGGGGCCGCCGCGACGCCGTATCGCCGCCGAAAGATCGGCCGGGCCGATCTTTCGGCGATCTCTGCGGCGACTACGCTGTCGTGTCGCGTCGCGAAGCGCCAGCGAGGGCGTCGCCGATCAGGAGGCCTTCTTCGCCTTGATCGCCAGCTTGATCAGGACGTCGTTCCGGATGAGGTCGTTCGGCATGCCTGCGTAGTTCAGCGAGAAGTCGCGACGGTTGATGGCGAACTCCGCATCGACGCTGGCGTTGTCGCCCGCGACGTTGATCGTCGCCGGAAACGTCACCGACTTGGTGATGCCCTTGATGGTCAAGTTGCCCGTGACGGTGTGGCTAGCGCCCTTCTCGCCGCCCTTCTTGATCTCCGTGGAGACGAAGGTCGCCTTCGGGTTCGCCTTGGTATCGAAGAAGTCCGGCGACTTGAGGTGGCCGGTGAGCTTCTCGGTGTCGGTGGTGAGCGAGTCGGCTTCGATGTCGACGGTGACCTTGCTCTTCTCCGGCGCGCCGTCGACGACGTCGACCGTGCCCTTGAAGGTGTTGAAGCCGCCGTCGTGCTTGCCCGTCACCTTTGACCCGACGAACGTCACCTTCGACGTCGACTGGTCGAAGGTATACCTCGCCGCGCCCTGAGCGGCGTTCGCCGACGGAGCGGTGGTCGTGACTGCCTCGCCGGTGGTCGCCTTGCTCTTGCCCTTCGCGGGGTCGTCACAGCCAGTCAGCGCGACCGAGGCCATGCTGAAGGTGAGAAGCGCGCCTGCGAGAAAATTCGATGAGATTTGCATGGACTGGTTCCTTTTTTTCCGGGTCACTTCTGCTTGATGAGCTCGACGTCGAGCGCGATGGAGATCTCGTCGCCCACCACCACGCCACCGGCCTCGAGCACGGTGTTTTACGTCATGTTGAAATCAGAGCGCTTGATCTTCGTCGTCGCCGACGCACCGATGCGGACGTTTCCCCAGGGATCGGTCTGCTTCGGCGTGGGGCCGTCGATGGCGAGGACCACCTCGCGCGTCGTGCCGCGGATGGTGAGCTTGCCGACGAGCTCGAGGTTCTTGTCTGCGCGGCGCA
>JAYTOQ010000922.1:0-17910 GCA_043747665.1 Polyangiaceae bacterium
AGGGAGTCACAGGACCGGCTGCGAGCGAAGCACGGGCTCAAACCGTGAAGGAGTACACGAAGGAGTAGGGAACGAGGGGCGCGACGGGTGAGGGGCTCCGCGCAGTAATCAAGCAATCAAGCCGCGCGTGAGCGGGTGGAACGAGAGACCACGGGCAGGCGGACACGCCGACGTGCGCAGCAGCAGCGGAAAGAACTTCTGATGGCCATCAAAAACCGCAACGGCAACGGCAACGGCAACGGCAAGGACGGCTCGCATCTGAGCGACGGTCCGGGTCGCGAGGGACGCGATAACGGCAAGGGCTCGAAGGGCTTCATGACCTACGACGAGGTCAACGAGTCGATGCCGGCCGACGTCGTCGCCGATCAGATGGACGACGTGATGTCGGTCCTCGGTGACGAGGACATCGAGATCGTCGACGCCGCCACGCAGGTCAAGATCGCGCCGAAGCGCATCGTCGAGGAAGAGAACGCCGAGAAGAAGGTCGTTCCCCGAGGCGCGCAAAAAGAGAGCGAGGAGGACTCGAGCTACTACTCGAAGTCCAACGACCCCGTCCGGATGTACCTCCGCAAGATGGGCAGCGTCTCGCTGCTCACGCGTGAGGGCGAGGTCGAGATCGCCAAGCGCATCGAGCAGGGCGAGCACATGATCCTGGGGGCGATCCTGAACTCGCCCGTCGCCGTCCGCGAGATCATCGATCTCGGCGACAAGCTCCGGAAGCACAAGATCCGCGTCAAGGACATCATCCGCGACCCCGAGGACGAGAACGGCGAGTTCGACGAGGAGGAGGCCGACCGCAAGACGCTTCGCCTGATCGACAAGGTCAAGCACCTCGACAAGATCGCGCAGGACCTCAACGCGCAGCACGAGAGCGCCGCCGCGACCCGCAAGAAGGGCATCGAGTCCGACATCGAGTCGAACCGCAACAAGATGGTCGAGACGCTCGAGGAGATGCGTCTCAACAAGAAGACCATCGACAAGATCGTCATCAAGCTCCGCACGCTCATCCAGAAGGTCGAGCGCGCCGAGTCCGGCTCCACCGAGCTCGAGAAGCGCACCGGTGTCGACTGGGACGTGCTCCGCAAGGAAGCCCGCACCTCGAAGGGCGACGTCACGCTCGAGCGCAAGTTCAAGCGCAAGTTCGGTGTCCTCCCCGAGGAGGTCCTCCAGAACCACTCCGCGAGCCTCAAGAACCTCAAGAAGGTCGAAGAGGAGCTTCAGCTCGACATCAAGGCGCTCCGCACCACCTACGAGCAGATCCGCGACGGGGAGCGCCTCGCAGAGCGCGCGAAGTCCGAGCTCGTCGAGGCCAACCTTCGCCTCGTCGTCTCGATCGCGAAGAAGTACACGAACCGAGGTCTGCAGTTCCTGGACCTCATCCAGGAAGGCAACATCGGCCTCATGAAGGCCGTCGACAAGTTCGAGTACAAGCGCGGCTACAAGTTCTCGACGTACGCGACGTGGTGGATCCGTCAGGCCATCACGCGCGCGATCGCCGACCAGGCGCGGACCATCCGCATCCCGGTCCACATGATCGAGACGATCAACAAGTTGATCCGTACCTCGCGTTACCTCGTCCAGGAGTACGGCCGCGAGCCGACACCGGAAGAGATCGCCGAGAAGATGGAGCTCCCGCTCGACAAGGTCCGCAAGGTCCTCAAGATCGCGAAGGAGCCCATCTCGCTCGAGACCCCGATCGGCGAGGAGGAAGATTCGCACTTGGGCGACTTCATCGAGGACAAGAGCGTTGTCTCCCCCGCGGAAGCGGTGATCAACATGAACCTCGCGGAGCAGACCCGTAAGGTTCTGAAGACGCTCACGCCGCGCGAGGAGAAGGTCCTCCGCATGCGCTTCGGCATCGGCGAGAAGTCCGACCACACGCTCGAAGAGGTGGGCCAGGACTTCGAGGTGACGCGCGAGCGCATCCGTCAGATCGAGGCGAAGGCGCTGCGCAAGCTTCGCCACCCGTCGCGCTCGAAGCAGCTCAAGTCCTTCATCGAGTCGTGACGACGAGCGCGCAAGAGCGCGCATGACTTACCGCGGGCGTCCCGGCCACATCGGCCTCGGCGCCCGCGGCTTTTTTGTGGCTAGCGGAGGGCCAGGATGGCGACGACCAGCGTGGCGAGCGCCAGCGGGACGCCGAGGAACACGCTCGCGGCCATGATCTGAGCCGGCGGGACCGGACCGAGGATCTCCTCGGGCGGCGGGAGCATGCTGCTGCGCGATCGCGGCGGCATGACGCTCGAACGCGCTGTCGTCGGTGCGCCGTGGATCGGCGGCGCGAAGTGAGGAGGCAGGCTCGCCCCCGACGCCGCGGCGTGAGGCGCCTGGCTGACCGGCGCATACCGCACGTTCGGCGGATGACCGAGCGGGCCATAGCTCGCAGGCGAAGGCGTGTACGCAGGCGGCGCAAAGCTCTGCGCCTGCCTCTGCGCCTGCATCTGCGGGTGCATCTGCGCCTGCTGCGCGAGCTCTTGTTGCTGCGCGTATTCCTGCTCGGCGAGCAGCTGTCGTTGCTGCGCGTACTGCTGCTCGACGAGGAGCTGTTGTTGCTGCGCGTGCTGCTGCTCGGCGAGCATCTGCGCCTGGAGCTGCTGCTGGTGCTGCAACGCGAGCTGCTGGTGGCGATGGAGCGCCTGCTGCGACGGCCCGACATGCTGCGGGGGCGGGAACTGCGCGGCTGCCCGCGGCGGCGCCATCAAGCCGCGCGGGGCCGGCTGCGGTGGCGGTTGCGAGGACGGCGCGTAGCGCTGCTGCGATGCAGGCTGCGAGGAGGGCTGCTGCGCGTATGCAGGTGGCAGGTGGCCTTGCGGGCGCATCGAGCCCGGACGGTTCGACGGACGTCCCGACTGCGGTCGCGGCGGCTGCTGAGGCGCAGGCTGCTGGATGGACGGCGGCGGTGCGGCCGCCTTCGGTAGACCGGGCTGCTGGATGCGCTGGATCGAGGGCGCGCGCGGAAGCTGCTGCGGACCGCGATGCCCCGGCGCGGATGGCGGCGGGAGAGGCGCGCGCACCTGCTGTCGACCGTCACCGATCGGCGAGCGCGGCGCAGGCGCAGGCGCAGGCGCAGGCGCAGGCGCACCCGGTGGCCGGCGAGACGCCTCCTGCATGACCATCGTGCGGTCCTGGTTCGGACGCTGGCTCGGTCGGTCGGGTTTGACCGACGACGGGACGGGCGCAGGCGCGCGTGCGGGCGGGGGTGTCGCGGCTCGTCCCGCGGCAGGAGGCGGAGCTCCGCCCGCTGCGGGCCGAGGTGTCGGCGCGCGAGCCGGCGCGCCCGGGCGACGCGGGGGATCGAAGGCGGCCGGCCGCGACATGATCTGCGTCGGCTCGTCGTCGTGCGCGCTGGGAAGCTGCGGGCGGGGCTTCTTGCGATCCCCGCCGCCGCCGTCGTTCCGGTTCATGGCCGAGTCAGAGTGTACGGGTCGGACGCGGGCCGTCCAATCGCTGCTTCAACAGAAGCGCAGAAGCACAGACCTCAGCGGTTCACGGGCATCGGAATCGGCGGTCGCGCCGGGCGAGGGGAGCGGTGACCCGGGCGCGGCGAACGCGGATGCGCGGTCGCCGATGCCGCCGCGGGATTCGGAGGGGTCGGTGCGACCGTGGGGCTCGCTGCGACGGGCGGCGTGAAGGCGTTCGAAGGCGCCTCGGCAGGCGGCAGCAGCGGCGGCGCTCGCACTGGCGCCGGCGCTGCTGCCGCCGCCGCGCGCCCTTCGCTGGGTGCGTCCGAGGCAGACCGCATCCCCGCGATGCCGAGCATCACGATGAACGGCGGTGCGACGATGAGAGCCGCGGTCTGCAGCACCGAGCGCGCGCCGCGAGCGCGCGGCTTCGCGGGTGGGATCGTGAACGGCATCGGGACCGGCGTGCGGAGGAAGCGCGGACGTTGCTCGACCGGCGCGATCCTCGTCAGGCCCGACTCCGGAGCCTCCGATCGGGCGTCGACGGGCGCCATCATCACGAGGGGCGTGGGCATCGCTCGCTGCACGCTCGCGGGCCGCTCCGCGCCCGTGTCCCGCGCGCCCGGATCCGGCGCTGCAGCGAGCGCCGCCGCCACCTCGATCTCCAGCGTGGGCAGCGACGCCGCGGGCCCGCGAATGGTGATGTATTCGTTGGTCACCGACTCGAGCGGCGGCGGCACGAGGGCATCGCGGCGAGCCGTGATGCCCGAGTCGGGCGTGCTGGACGGCGCCATGGCCATGGCGGTGTCGAAACGTCCGTCGATGCTCTTGGCAAAGACCCGCGCGAGCTTGCTGCGGACGAGCGCCATCTTGGAGACTGAGCCGCTCTCGCCCGTGAAGGCGACCATCTCGACGTGCTCGTCGTCGTGCGTCTCGACCCGGTCGACGACATCCTCCGCGAGGCGCGCGTCGTCGTCCCGCAGTCGCTCGCCCGAAGGCGGCTCTGCCGGACACACCTCGCCCCGTGATGCCAGACCCACGCGCTCCGCGATGCACGGCCGGTGCCGCGCCCGGCAGCCACCGATCGGCCATGTTTCTTGGGCTGTCGTACATGCAGCACGAGGATCGCGCCCGTCTTGATTGGTGCCGTCGCGATCCACGGCTTACGCTCGCGCGCGTGATCCCTCGCTCGCGTGCCTCCACGGCGATCGTCCTCGCCGCGCTCGCGATGGGCCTCTCCGCGTGCGAGCGCGGATGCCTCATGCGCTGGTTCGAGGATCGGTCCGCGTCCCCCGGGCTCGGCGGCGAGGCACCGCGCGGGTCGGGCGGCCGCGACGGCGCGCCCTCGTTCGAGCTGGGTGGCACCGACTGCTCCGACGGCCTCGCGCGCTGCGTGGACGGGCGCATCGAGTCTTCGGTCGCCGGCCACGTCCCGTATCCGTGCACGGCCCCCCGCGAGCGTCCCGGCAGCTGCTCGTGCGCGTGGACCCCGGCCGGGAGCTGTCCGGATCAGGACGGCCCTGCGAGGTGCGCGAAGGACGGCCTCGAGGTGATCGCCGCCGCCGAGGTCGCTCGCGTCCAGCTCTGCGCGCCGCCCGCCGCCGAGCCCGTTGTCCGACCGCTCCTGCCGAGCGAGCTTTCAGCGGTCGTGATCTGCGCCGAAGACGGCGCTTCCTGCATCGACGGAGTGGTTCGGGCATGCACCTCCCGGGGGCAGCCGGCGCAGGCCCTGGGGGCTTGCGTACACGGTTGCGCAACGGGGATCGGCGTCGAGCCTGGGGACCTCCTGACCGGCGATGGACCCGCCGCGATCCTGTGTCGGCGCGCTCACGCTGAACGCCGGTAGCGCGCAGCCTCGTACACAAGCGAACCGATCGACGCGCGTACGGTGGCGCCAAACCCCAGTGCGGAGTGCCACGCGCGTGACGCCACTGTCGTGGCCGTGACGGTCGTCCGACAGCCGGATGTTTCGTGGCAGGCAACATGGCGCGGCGTGATTTGCGTCACCGGATGCAACCGCTGCGTCGTCGATGTCAGGAAAGGTGACCGCAATCACGCGGGCTTTGTACGCTTCAAGGCGGGCTTGGTTCGGGTTTTCGCGTGCGCATCCACCGCGACGACCGAGGGATTCGTGCGACCAAAAGTTGGCGAGCCTCGAAGGTTTTTGCTGCGCGAGACGTACGAGAGACGTTGGCTCTCCGTTTGCTTCAATGGGAAGCGGGCAGGAGGACGCCGGATCGAGACGGGGTAGGGAACCCAGCTCGGAAGTAAGGCGGACACAGGGGACATGAAGCACTCGACCATTGGCTCGGTACTCTTCGTCGGCGCCGCGATGATGTTGCTGCTCTCGCCGTCCAGCGAGAGCACGGCCCTCGGCGGCATGCCCTCCGGCGACATCGCAGCTGCCATTCCCGCCGCAGCCGCCCTCGCCCCCGCGATGAGCGTCGGCTCGGTCGGCGCGTCCGGCGCTCCCGGCACCGCAAACGCCAAGGTCGTTCCGACCAGCACCGGCCTCAAGGGCGTTTCGGCCCCCGTCGCTCCGTCCGAGCTCGGCGCGAGCGGCAACTGCGCCGAGAACCAGGTCGAAGTAGACGGCGACTATTGCCCGGCCCTCGAGCAGAAGTGCATCCGCTGGATGGACCCCGAGACGACCGTCCCGCGTCGCTGCTCCGAGTTCGCGCCCACTGGCGCCTGCCAGGGCAAGACCCTCAAGAAGCACTTCTGTATCGACAAGTTCGAGTACCCGAACAAGCTTGGCGGCAAGCCGGTCGTCATGAAGACCTGGTACGAGGCGGCCGACGCGTGCAAGGGCCAGGGCAAGCGCCTCTGCGGCGACAGCGAGTGGACGCTCGCCTGCGAAGGCCAGGAGCGCCTCCCGTACCCGTACGGCTACGAGCGCAACGCGCAGGCGTGCAACATCGACAAGCCCCATCCGGACGTGAACGAGGTCGCGATGGGCAACCCGCTCACGCGTGACGCGGAGGTCGCGCGTCTCTGGCAGGGCGAGAACAGCGGTTCACGTGAGTCGTGTGTCAGCCCGTACGGCGCGATGGACATGACCGGCAACGTCGACGAGTGGGTCATCAATGAGAGCGGCATGCCGTACAAGAGCGGTCTCAAGGGTGGCTACTGGGGCCCGGTCCGCGATCGGTGCCGCCCGATGACCACGGCGCACTACGAGCAGTTCGTGTTCTACCAGATCGGCTTCCGCTGCTGCGCCGACGCCGGTATCGCGACCGCGCCGAGCAAGCCCTCGACGCCCGGCATCGGCGGCCCCGGCAAGCTCCCCAGCACGAACCCGGCGCCCAGCGGCTTGACGGGCTCCTGATCGCGCTCCTGAGCGAACCGCCTACGGCGGAGTGTCTGCGTCCGGAGGGCCCGCGTCCTTCGGTGCCGACGGCATCGGGGGCTTTCGCGGCGGGTCGCCGTACTCGGTCCGGAGCTTTCGCTGCAAGTGATCGACGAGCACTTGCTCGTGGTAGCCCGGCATCTGCGAGATCTGCACGACCACGCGCACCGCGCCGTCCTTGCCCTTGATGAACTCCATCGAGCCGGGCACGGCCTTCATGCCGCTCTCCGGTGACTTGTAGTCGAAGAGCAGGTAGCCGTTGGCGTCGTCCTTCTCGGTGACCTTCAGCCCGAGGTCGACACGAACGAGGCGCAGGCCCGCGTTCCAGGTGCGATCGAAGCCGTAGGCCGAGTCGTATGCGCTCTTGGCGCTGGCGGGCGCGCCGGGCAGGGCGACGATCCCGAACGCGAGCAGAGCGGCGAGCACGGAGACGACCACGATTCTCCGAGACATGCTCGAGGGCTACGCGGTCGGGTGCCGGACGGCCAAGTTTGTTGTTGCGATGCGCGTCGGAGGGAGCGAAAGCGGTCAGCCGTTCGTGGCGCTGCGCTGGTCGATCGACGGAGGAGGCGGCTCGCTGCCCAGCATCGCGCCCCTGCCCTCCCCGGTGATGGTCGCCGGCACAGCGTCGTCACCCAGGCCCGGCGTGTGCGAGAGCTTCGAAAGCGCCTTGCGATCGCCGACGAGGAAGATGCCCGCGGCGAACGCCGTCCACGCGAGCTGGATCACGTACATCAAGAACACGTACGCCGAGCCCGCGCCGGTCACGACGTGCGTCGGGAAGTACATGGTCATGCCCGCGTAGATGCCGGCCTGGAACACGCCGAGGAGGCCCGGCGGTCCCGGTATGAGGATGGTGCAGCCCAGCATTCCCATGAGCGCGCAGGCCTCGCCGAACGTGATCGCGGAGCCGTCCGCGTGTACGACGCCACAGCCCCACGCGAGGACCCACATGCTCGCCGCGTTGAGCCCCCAGTAGAGCGTGGTCTCCCAGAGAAAGCCGCCCGCATCCCGGGCGCGCCCGAAGAAGTGCAGGCCGGCGGAGAGCTTCTCGGCGATGCCGGCGAGCTTCTCCGCGAGGCGCTTCGAGACGATCCCGAAGACCGCGAGCGTCATCTTGTGCGCCCACGCCCGGAAGAAATAGAAGACCGCGATGGTGGCAAAGGCCGTCGTGAAGACGCCGAGCATCACGAAGCCGCTCGCGCGCACCTGCTGCACGCTGATCGGGAGGCCCACCACCTTCTCCGGCAGCGGATGGATGGTCGGGACGAGGACGAGCGCGAGCGCGAGCACGATGCTGAGGAACAGCCCGTCGACCACGCGCTCCGCCATCACGGTGCCCGTTGCCGAGGACATCGACACCTTGCCCTTCTCGCGGATCATGTACGGGCGCACGATCTCGCCGATGCGGAACGGCATCAGCAGGATCGCGGCGAACCCGATCCACGAGACGGCGAGGACGCGTCGCGTCGGCACGTCGGCGAACGAGCGGAGCAAGAACCGCCACCGGACGGCCCGGAAGTAGCTCATCACGACGAGCATCCCGAGATAGACCGGGAGCGTCCACCAGCGCACGTGGTCGAAGTCGCCCCCCTCTGGCACCAGTGTCAGGCCGCCCTTCTGGAGCGTGAACACGATGCCCGCCGTGATGACCGCCGAGGCTATGAGCTTCGCGGCATGGCGCCGGATAAAACCCTTTGATTGCGGAGCTTTGTCAGGATCGGAAGGCATGTCGACGAGGCGGGGTGTGGAAGAAAGCATCGGCTGTATAGCACGGCGCGGGCCGCCGCCAGCTGGGCTGCCGCCAGCTGCCTGCCGCCAGCTGCCTGCCTAGCGCGTCATAGGCTCCAGTACTGGAGCCGCTTGTCGATGCGCGCGACGGAAGAGGGCGTGAAGATGCTCTTCACGTCGATCACGATCCCGCCGTCGCGGAGCGGCGTGAAGATCTCGTCGGCCATCGCGACGTACTCGTCGTGCGCGACGGCGACGACGAGGGCGTCGAGCTTGGTGAGCTCGCTCCATGCCACGAGGTCGAGGCCGTACTCGTGATGCGTCTCCGGCGCGCTCGCGATGGGATCGTGGACGAGCGCCTTGATACCGAACTCCGCGAGCTCCCGGATGATGTCGGGCACCTTGCTGTTGCGAATGTCGGTCACGTTCTCCTTGAATGTGATGCCGAGTACGCCCACGCGCGCGCCGCGCACCGCAACGTCGGAATGCACGAGCAGCTTCACGAGCCGCTGTGCGATGTGCTTGCCCATGTTGTCGTTGACGCGACGGCCGGCGAGGATGACCTCGGGCTGGTAGCCGAGCTGCTGCGCCTTTGTCGTCAGGTAGTAGGGATCGACGCCGATGCAGTGACCGCCCACGAGGCCGGGCCGGAACTTGAGGAAGTTCCACTTCGTGCCGGCGGCGGCGAGCACGTCGGCGGTGCGGATGCCCATGCGGTCGAAGATCAGCGAGAGCTCGTTCATGAGCGCGATGTTGATGTCGCGCTGCGTGTTCTCGATGACCTTGGCGGCCTCTGCGACCTTGATCGAGGGCGCCCGGTGGATGCCGGCGTCGACGATGGCCCCGTAGGCGTCGGCGACGCGGTCGAGCGTGGCGTCGTCCTCGCCGGAGACCACCTTGGTGATGCGCTCGAGCGTGTGCTCCTTGTCGCCAGGGTTGATACGCTCGGGCGAGTAGCCGAGCTTGAAGTCCTTGCCCTGCACGAGGCCGGAGACCTTCGCGAGCACCGGACCGCATACCTCCTCGGTGACGCCGGGATAGACGGTCGACTCGAAGACGACGACGTCGCCCTTCTTGAGGACCTTGCCCACGCTCTCGGACGCGCGGATGACGGGCGTGAGGTCGGGGACGTTGTTCTCGTCGACCGGTGTTGGCACCGCGACCACGTAAAACGTGGCCTTTGCGAGATCGGCGAGGTCGCTCGAGACCTTTAGCGGTGTGCCCTTCAGCGTCTCCTCGGAGACCTCACCGTTGCGGTCGAAGCCCCGCGCCAGCTCCTTCACCTTCTCGACGTGGACGTCGAAGCCGACGGTGCCCGGGAACTTCCGCGCGAATGCGAGCGCAACAGGCAGACCGACGTAGCCGAGACCGAGGATGGCGAAGGTGTCGCTCATGAGCTCTCCAGTTCTGCGAGCGTTCGTATCATTGTTTGCGGTGCGCGTTCAGCGAAGCCCCAGAATGCCGCGCGGTCCGGCGCCCAGCAGCCGCTCCGCCTCCGGCTCACCGACGCGCTTCGTCAGCGCCGCGATGGCCTCCTCGACGATGTCGGTGTCCTCGGGACGATGCGCGTCGGAGCAGGCCGCCTCGTAGGCCTCGTCGTCGAGCAGCTTCTCTGCCGCTTTTTGCGAAGCGCGGCCGTACTTGCCGACGAGCGCGCAGACGTCGAGCAGGAGACACGCGCCGGCGTCGAGCAGCGGCTCGAGGCAAGCGTCGTCCTTCCACACCGGCTGGTACCGCTCCGGATGCGCGAGCACGGGCCGCAAGCCGGCGCGCGCGAGATCGAAGAAGCGCCGTTCGATCCGCGGTGGGAAGGTCTGCGGCGGAAGCTCGACGAGGACGCCCCGCCGTCGCGTCGTGCGCGGCGCGGCAGGCAGACGAGGGCCTTCGACGTCGGGGTAGGGGAGCGCCTCGCCCGCGATGAGCCGTGCGAAGACGATTTCGTCGAACCAGTGCTCGCTCGACAGGTAGACGGCCGGCAGATCCGCCTGGCCTTCGAGGTGCGGCTGCATCGCGGCGAACGCGGCCTCGAGCGCGGCGCGGTCGTTGTCGAACATGCCGGGGCGCATGTGCGGCGTGGCCATGACGGTGTCGAAGCCGGCCCGCTTCAGGCCCCGGAGCATGGCAAGGCTTGCTTCCGTGGTCCGGGCCCCGTCGTCGATGCCTGCAATCCAGTGGCAATGAAGGTCGACGAAGCCCCGCACCATGCGTTCGATACACCTGCAACGCGGGCACCGCAAAGGCTGGTATGCTCCCACGCATCCGATGGCGTCAGTGAACCCGCATACGCGGGAGCTCGTCTTCAAGCTGGTCTTCTACGGCCCTGGCCTGGGCGGGAAGACCACGACGCTCCAGTACATCCATGCCGCCACGAAGGCGGAGCATCGCGGGAAGATGGTGTCCCTCGCGACGCCCACCGATCGCACGCTCTACTTCGACTTCCTCCCGATCCGCGTCCCGCGCGTCCGGGGAATGGCGGTGCGGCTCCAGCTCTTCACCGTCCCGGGTCAGGTCTACTACGCCGCGACCCGCAAGCTGGTGCTGTCCGGCGCCGACGGTATCGTGTTCGTGGCCGATTCGCAGAACGGACGGACCGACACGAACCAGGAGGCGCTCCACGACCTCCACGCCAACCTGGCCGAGCACAACCGGACGCTCGGCGAGGTGCCGCACACGTTCCACTGGAACAAGCGCGATCTCCAGGACCTCGTGGCGATCGCGGATCTCGAGAAGCGCTTCAACAAGCTGAGCGCGCCATCGCTCGGGACGGTCGCGACGAAGGGCGAGGGCGTCTTCGAGGGCCTCGAGCGCATCACGCGCCTCGTGCTGCGCAGCTACGAGAGCGATCCCAAGGTCAGCATCAGCGCGTCCGCCGATCCGTTCAGCGACGGCGAGGGGAGCAGCGAGCAAACGCGCGCCGTGCGCTCGCTGCCGGAAGAAGGCATCGCGCAGGCGCTCCGCGAGATGGAGGAGCGAGGCGGCATCGAGGCGCCGACCAAGATCTCCGGTCACGCGCTGGTGCCCGAGTCGGGGTCGGCGGCGGTGGCGAGCGCGGCTTCGTCGAGTAACGCGAGTAGCGCGAGCAGCGCTTCGGGTGAGTCGCCGCGTCCGCCGCGCACGTCGGACGTCAAGGGCTCGGGCGCGTGGGGCAAGTTCACATTTCCCGATCCTCCGCAGCCGAGCGGGAGCGCGCCTCCGGCCGCGAGCCCGTCGAGCGCGAGCCCGTCGAGCGCGAGCTCGGCGCCGGGCAGCGAGAAGAAGGTCGAGAGCGCACGAGGAGCAGCCGGGACAGCGGGGTTTTCCATGTCGGACATGTGGCCGGAGAGCGATCGTGAGAGCGTGAGACAGGCCGAGGCGATGATGGCGGCGAAGGACGCGGTCAACGCCATCCTCGCGTGCGATGTCCTCGTCACGCGGGTGCTGGCATCGGCGGCGGGCCTCGTCGGCACGCTGGACGCGCCGCGCGATCCTGCGGTGGTGGCGCTGCTGCTCGGCCTCGACGGCGCGCGGTACCTGCATTTTCGGACCGCCGTGCGCGCCGCGCGCCACCGCGAGCCGGTCACGATGAAGGACGCATTCGAGGGCTTCACGTTCGCCCTCGAAGCCCGCCGCGCCCGCGAGCTCCTGCGACGCTGACCTGGGGCGACTTCGCTCGGTAGTACGGCGGGCGGGTAGCGGAGCTCGGTCACGGCTCGACGCTTGCCGGTCAGACGTCACGGGCCGGATGGGAAATCGTGAATCAGAGCGCCGGTCCTCGCGTTGATTGTGAGTAGCCGCGTGCCGGTCGTCGCGAGCCCTACCGACGGGTACGGACAGCTTTCCGCCTTCCGCTCTCGCCAGAAACAGGAACCGACCGAAGTCGGAGTCCGGCGCCTCTGGCGCGTCGGGATCTCTACCGACGAGCGACCCCCACCTCAGAACAGCTTGCCGATGCGCTTGACGATGCTGCCGCGCGAGAAGAGCGCACGCAGCACGCGCATCTGCCAGCGATAGGCCTTGCTCGAGTACGGGAACCACAGCGGATCGGCCGAGGGCTCGGGGACGCGGCCGCTGAAGACGTGACGGGCGTCGCACATGTCGCGGAGGGCGTCGTCGCCGTGGACGCGGCCGAAGCCGCTCTGCTTGATGCCGCCGAACGGAGCCTCCGCGGCGGCATAGTTCACGAGCACGTCGTTGACGACGACGCTACCGGCCTCGATGCGCTGGGCGAGGCGCTTGCCCTTCTCGCGGCTCTTCGTGAACACGTACGCGTTGAGCCCGAGGTGCGAGTCGTTGGCGAGACGCACCGCCTCGTCCTCGGAGGCGACCTTCTGGATGGGGACGATCGGCCCGAAGATCTCCTCCTTCATCACGGTCATGGTGTGATCGCAGCCGGTGAGCACGGTGGGCTCGAAGAATTGCCCCGGCCCCGCCCGTCGCTTGCCGCCGCTCACCACCTGCGCGCCCTTGGCGACGGCGTCCGCGATGTGCTTCTCGGCGATCTCGATTTGCTTCGGGAAGATGATGGCGCCGACGTCGACGGTCTCGGTGCCCTGGGGATCGCCCTGGCGGAGCGTGCCGGTGATCTCCTTCACGCGCGCCACGAGCTGGTCGTGCACCGACTCGTGCGCGTACACGCGCTCGACGGAGATGCAGACCTGGCCCGCGTTGACGAAGCCGCCGAAGACGATGGCGTTCGCGGTGCGCTCGACGTCGCAGTCGGCGCAGGCGATGAGCGGTGCCTTGCCACCGAGCTCCATGACGCACGGAACGAGGTTGGCGCCGCACGCCGCGGCGACGCGCTTTCCGGTCTCGACGCCGCCCGTGAAGACGAGCTTCTGGATGCCGCTCTCGATGAGCGCCTGACCGGCGTCGCCGTAGCCGTAGACCACCGTGAAGAGGTCCTCGGGGAGACCGGTCGCGTCGAAGATCTCCTTGGCCTTCCGGATCGACAGCGGTGTCACCTCGCTCGGCTTCAGCACGACGGCGTTGCCGGCGACGAGGGCTGCGACGACGTCGCCCATCGGAATGACGAACGGGAAATTCCAGGGCGAAATGACGCCGACCACGCCGCGCGGCGCGTAGTGGATGGTGCTCTTCTTGTGCTTGAGGAGGTGGAGCCCGATGTCGTGCCCGGCGAGGATGCGCGGTGCGTTCTTGCAGTAGTAGGTGAGCAGATCGACGGTGACCGTCACCTCGTGCGAGAGGCAATCGTGACGAGGCTTTCCGCACTCACGGCTGACCACGTCGACGATCTCGTCGGCGCGCTCGACCAGCGCATCACGCAGGCGGAGGAGACGCTCGCAGCGCTCCTCGATCGGCAAGACGCCCCAGGCCTGCTGAGCCTTGCGCGCGCGCGCCACGGCAGCGTGCACCTCTTCCTTCGTGGAGACGCGCACCTCGCCGAGCAGCTCGCCGGTCGCAGGCGCCCAGCTCTTGATGGTGCGGGCGCCGTCGTTCCCGACAGAGGCGTTCGCGCCGTTGGTGCTCCCGTTCGAGCCGCCGTTGGTGGCCGTGTCGCTCTGGTGCTGTATGACGCCCATGGCGCGAAGCATCGGCCCGCGTGGCCTGCTCGTCAACGACCGAGGCGCGGCGCTCAGGCGCCGCGTTCGATCAGCTCCACCTTGTAGCCGGTGGGATCCTCGACGAACGCGATGACCGTGGTGCCGTGCTTCATGGGGCCCGGCTCGCGCGTCACCTTGAAGCCGAGGCCGCGCACGCGCTCGCATGTGCCCTTGATATCGGTGGTGCCCACGGCGAGGTGTCCAAACGCGTCGCCGACCGTGTACTCGGTGCGACCGTGGTTGTACGTGAGCTCGATGACGGTCTCGCTCGACTCGTCGCCGTAGCCCACGAAGCAGAGCGTGAACTTGCCGTCGGGGTAGTCCCGCTCGCGGAGCACCTTCATGCCGAGGGCCTCGCAGTAGAACTTCTTCGATGCCTCGAGGTCGCCGACCCGGATCATGGTGTGGAGGAGTCGCATCCCGTCACGCTATCTCCCGCGGACGCCCGGCCATAGCGCGAAGGCGGCGGTGGTTGGGAGGACGACGAGCCCCAGTGACACGAGCGCGACCGTGTAGCTGTGCGTGCGATCGATGGCCATGCCGACGAGTGGGCCCGCGGCGATGTGCCCCAGCGACTGGGCCGCGGCGGTCACGCCTCCTGCGCTGGATGTCTTTGCCAGCGGAACGCGGCTCAGCATGTCGGCGGTGACGAGCACGTAGATGCCGCCGCCGCCGCAGCCGGCCGCGCCGAAGATGGCCATCGCGACGGCGGGTGACGGCGCGAGCGGCGCGAGCGCGAGGAGCGCAGCGAGCACGCCCGCGAGCGCGAGGAGACCCGTGTGCGTCCGTCGGGGCGAGCCGTCGTTCGCGGCGTGCCCTCGCTCACGTCGGCTCGCCCACCAGCCGAAGCCCACCGCGCCCACATCGAACAAGAGCGGCGGAATCACCAGGTAGCCGCGCGTCGAGAGGCGCGGCATGTGCCAGTGCTCGACGAGGTACTGCGACGAGAAGTTGAGGACGAACATGATGGCCGGCGCCGAGCCGATGACCGCGACGGCCGCGCGGAGAACCGGCGGGCTGCGCATCGTCTGGAACCAGCTCTCGGTGGCAGTCTCCCGGGCCTCGGCCTCGTCGACCTCCTCGCGCCCGCGCGGGAGGCGGTCGGCCCGCGTCATCGCCAGCCAGAATGGGATCCACGCCGTTCCGATCACCGCCGTTCCGATGAAGGCGGCGCGGAAGCCGAAGGCGCCCTCGAGGCTGAGCGCGAGCGGCGCGGCGATCATGGCGCCCAGCGAGCTGCCCGTGAAGAGGAGGCCGTAAGCGGCGGAGCGATACGTCTTCGGGAGCGAGCGCCGGATGGCCTGAGCCGCGGCCGGAAACGACGGTGCCTCGGCGGCGCCGAGCAGGATGCGCAGGGCGAAGAGCATCGCGAACGACGTGACGAGCGCATGGGCGCCGGCCACCACCGACCAGACGACGACCGCGACGGCGAAGCCGCGCCTCGCGCCGAGGCGGTCGACGACGGCGCCGGCCGCGGGCGCGCCGAAGAAGTACGCCATCGAGAAGGCGCTCAGGAGCCATCCGTACTGCGCGTGGTCGATGGCGAGGGCGCTGCGGACGGAAGGGGCGATGGCCGCGAGGGTCTGGCGATCGATGTAGCTTACACTCATCCCGAGCGTCGCAGCGATCGCCACACCCCAGCCGCCGCGACGGGCCGCCTTCGACGCCGGGCCGGCCGCCGTCTTTTCGGGCCCTTGCACGGCGCGCATACTGTCAGCTTTTGCGGCCCTGCGGGAGGTCCCCCGCACCGCTCGCACCGCTCGCGTTGGCGCCGAAAACACGTGTCCAGGACCCGGGCCGAAGACGCGTCGGAGGCCTGCCGATCACGGGCTCTGGCCGTGGCTTTGGTGTAGCCTTGACCCCGATGGCCGAGGTCCTGGCGTCCGACGAGCTGATCGAGGAGCCGTCGGACTACGGCTCGATGCTCCCGGGCACGCGCCTCGGTCGCTACGAGCTGCTCGTTCCCATCGCCCGTGGCGGCATGGCCCGCGTGTGGGCGGCGCGTCTGCACGGGCAGCGCGGGTTCCAGAAGCTCGTCGCCATCAAGACCATCCTCCCGCACCTCGCCGAGGAGGCGGAGTTCGAGCGGATGTTCCTCGACGAGGCGCGCATCGCGTCCGGCGTACACCATCCAAACGTCTGCGAGATCTACGAGCTCGGCGAGGAGAAGCACACGCTCTACCTGGTCATGGAGTGGGTCAACGGCGATTCGCTCGCGCGCGTGCTCCGCGCGAGCGGCAAGACCGAGGCGGTCGACGCGCGGGTCATCGCGCGCGTCGTTGCCGACGCGTGCGCGGGTCTGCACGCCGCTCACGAGCTGACCGACGACGACGGACGCGCGCTCGGCGTCGTTCATCGCGACCTCTCCCCGCACAACATCCTGCTCACCGCCGACGGCACCGCGAAGGTCGCGGACTTCGGCGTCGCCAAGGCGCTCGGGCAGCTCCACGAAGCCACGAGCGCTGGTCAGCTCAAGGGTAAGATCGCGTACATGGCGCCGGAGCAGGTGACCGGTGCCGCCATCGATCGGCGGAGCGACGTCTTCTCTCTGGGGTGCGTGCTCTACGAGGCCACCACCGGACAGCGTCCGTTCCGCGGAGACGGCGATCACCAGGTGATGCACGCCGTTCTGAAGGGCGAGTTCCCGGCGCCCACCACGCTTGTGCGGCAGTATCCGCAGGAGCTCGAGCGGATCGTGATGCGTGCACTTTCCCCGCAACCGATCCTTCGTTATCCGACCGCCGAGCGCATGCGCTTCGCCCTCGAGGAGTTTCTCGCGCGCGGTCAGCTCGTCACGCAGTCGAACGTGGCGCAGGTGGTCCGGGCCCGCATCGGCGAGCCGATCGATCGCCGCAAGGAGCGCATTCGTCAGGCGTCGACCGCAGGCGACGGCGACGGCGGCTGGAGCGAGCCCCCGGGAGGCATGACGCCGTCCAACCAGGCCCGCGACGTGGGCGGCGGTCATCGGTCGGGCGTGAAGCCCTCGAGCGGTCAGGGCGCGAAGCCGCTCTACACCACGATGCAGATGAGCGGTCCGCCCAGCCGCTCCGGCCAGCCTCCGCCGCCGTTGAAGATGGCCGCGGCCACGCTCCCGCTGGCGGCCGTCCAGCCGCCCGCCGCGCAGCAGCAGCAGCAATTGCAGTCGCCGCAAGGCGCGGGCGGCGCTGGCAGCGCGGGACCGAGCAGCTCGACGACCATGCCGCAGGCCGCGCCGCATGGGCTCACGCCGCACCCGCAGCAGCCATCGTACGCGCCGCATCCGCATACGCCGCCGCATCCGCCGCCGCATCCGCATCCGCATCCGCATCCGCATCCGCCGATGGTGAAGCCGTTCGCGCAGACCGCGTTGATGCCGGAGACCACGGGCCGGCCGGCGAGCGGCAGCTTCGGGAAGGTCGTCCCGCCGTTCATGGTTCCGCCGGTGACGGTGTCGTCGATGCCGCCGCAGGTGGCGTCAATCTCCGAGCCCGCCTCCGAGCCCGCGCGCCAGCAGCATCCGCAGTCGATGCCGCCGCAATCACGGCATCCGCAGCCGATGCCGCCGCACGCCCCGGAGCAGCGGCTCCAGCAGCAGCACGTGCACGCGTACGGCCAGCCGCCGAGCGGGCCGTACGAGCCGCAGCCTCCCGCCGCCGACCGCCCGTCGAGCGCGCCCGCCGGGGCCGGTCACTACGTCATGGCCGTCACTGCGGGCGTGCTGCTCGCGGCGCTCATCGGCGTCGGCGGTTTTTTCGTGGTGCGTCATCGCCACGCGGCGGTGGCCGTCGAAGCGCCGCCCGCGATCGGTCCCAACGCGAGCGGCGCGAGCGCATCGGGGAGCGGAGGCGCGAGCGCCGGCACGCCCACGCCGGTGCCGGTCGAGATCGCTTTCCGCGTCACGCCTGCGGAG
>JAYTOQ010000923.1:0-5686 GCA_043747665.1 Polyangiaceae bacterium
GCCCTTGCTCGTGGCCTCGGCCGCATTGCGCGTGAACGCGCACGTGCGGGCGACGTGACCCCGCAGCAGGCCGAGACGTTGCAGCTCATTGCGGAGCGCGGCGCGCTGTCGACTTCGACACTCGCCACACTCCTCGGCATCGATCCCTCGACCGCGAGTCGCAACCTCTCGGGTCTCGAGCGGTCGGGCCTCATCGCGCGTCAGAAGGGCTCCGATGACGGACGTCAGACGGACGTACGGCTCACGCCGCGCGGTCGCAGGGCGGCCCAGTCCGTAGGTACGGGCGCAAGCTCGGCCTTCGGCGGGCTCCTCGAGAAGGTGCCGCGCGCAGAGCGTGCGCGCGTCATCGAGGCGCTCGAGTCCGTCGCCAAGATCGTCGACACGTCCAAGGGCTGACCAAGGCCAGCCCGGCAAGGGCTCTCGTCAGCGCGCCATGGGCGCGCCGAGGTTGAAGGACTTGCCGACGCGCACCTGGCTGCCCTCGAACGGGGCGACGGAGGCGCCGAAGAACGCCGCGGTGACGCAGCGACCTGCGGGCGTGCCCGAGAAGCTCGGGTCGTCGACGATGACCGACGACACGCGGCCGGACGGCGCAAATGTCACGGTGACGTGGCCGGTACCGACCTGACCGCTCGCCGCGCACTGCGCGACCGAGACGCGCGCGAGCGCGCCGGCCGCAGCGCCCCGGTCGAACGGACGGGGGTCGTTGCTGCGGACTCCGAACGTGCCGTCCTCGACGGGCACGAGCTCGGCCTCCCAGCGACTGTCGACGCGCGCGACCTGCGTGCGCACGCCGGTGAGCGTGAACGGCACGGTCTGCGTCTGGCCGAACGCGCGGATCGTGACCTTGCCGGTGATCGGCGCGTCGCGTCCCGCCTCCCCTGCCGCGCCGCGTACCATCTCGATGACGAACGCGCCGGCCTCGCCGGTCGCGAGGGCGAGGGTCTCGTGGTCGCGCGCGGTCGCGCCTTCGATCCGCGCGCCCTTCATGCGCGATGCGACGCCCGCCTTGCGACCGGCCGGGTCGACGACCACGACATCGAGATCGGCGTTGCCGTCCCAGGTGGCGCTGACGACGACGTCACCGTTCACCTGCTCCACCTTCGAGGGATCGATCTTCGCAGCGGCGTTCGTCACGAGGACGCGCTGCGGGTCCTTGAGCGTCGCGAGCCAGCGCTCGGCCGAGGCGCTGCGCCCCTGGCGGCGCTCGCACGAGACGGCACGCGCCATCGCGTCGGTGTCCGTCGGCCGGAGCTCGGCGGCGGTCACCTGGAACGCGCACGCCTCGCTGCGTCCGAGGCGCTCGTAGCTGCGCCCCACGGTAGTCGCGAGCACGAACGCGTCGTCGCGTGACATGGCGCTCGCCGCGAGGGCACCGCCGAGGATGCGCAGCGAAGTCTCACGGTCGCCACGCCGCGCCGCGAGGTCAGAGCGACCGACGATGACGTCGGCATCGAGAGGATCGCGCGTGGACCACTTCTCCAGCGTCTCACCGAGCTCGTCGAGCTGACCGCCGAGCGCGAGCAGCTTCGTGAGCTCCTTGTGCTTGCTGCGCTCGTCGGGCGCGGCCTGGACCGCGGCGCGGGCGAGCGCGACCTTTTCCGACGACACAGCGGGCGTCAGGTCCGTCGAGATCGACGCCTTGCGCACGAAGATGCGCCGCATGAGCTGCCCGGGACCGCGGGAGCGGCCTACCGACGACGACAGAGAATCTCCGAGCTCCAAGGGCTGGAGCGCCTTCGTGGCGGGCGCGACTTGCGCCTGCTGGTCGGGACCCCGGGTCGCTGCCGGTGCGGGCGTGGAAGGCGCGGCCATCGAAGGCTTCCCCGAAGGACGACGTGACGCCGCAGCCGCGCCGCGATCGAAGCTCTCGCCGCTCGCGGTTGCGCCATGACCGAGGCCACCGGCACCGAAACCGTCCTTCTTCGCCTCGTCGCGCGGAGACTCCTTCGCATCGAACGGGTTGTTGCTGAGATCGTCGGCGCCCTCCGCCGAGGCCCTCGCGGAGCGCCCGCCGGGCGCACCGCCGATGTCGCCGGCGCCGCTCTTTCCCTTGGCGCCGGAGGGCGATAGCGTCGCGACGAGCCCCACCTGCGCGGCGGAGTCGCCGGTCCACTGCGTCCCATGATCGACGCGGTCGATCCCGAACGCCTTGAACATGGCCTCGCTCTCGAGGACCAGGAGAGACGTGAAGCGCGAAGGCACCGAGAAGCGGCGGGAGAGCGCGACCAGCTCGGATTTCTGGGCATCCGTGGCATCGCGCTCGCGATCGGCGATGCGCGCCGCGGCGAAGAGGCGCGGCACGAAGGCGTTGCCGGCATCCGTGGTGGCCTTGACGTCGATCGGGTACCTCGCCTCGAACGGATCGCCGCCGACCTTGCCGCGGACGATGATGTCGCCCTTCACGGCATCGCCGGCGAGCCGCGCGGTCACGATGGTCTCGGAGCCGGCGCGGAGCGGAGGCAGCGAGGCGGGCGACATCTCGCGGAGGCCTGCGGGCAGCACCACCTCGACGTCGCGCAGCGTGGTGCCGTAGGTCGCGTTCAAGACCTCGAGAGCCGTCGACTCGAGCCCCTGGCCGGGCTGGTACGGGACGACCACGCCGCCGCCGCCGCGCGCGATCTCGCCGAGCAGCGTCACGTCGGCATCGGCGCCGATCGGCACCGCCACCACCTCGGCTCGGGGTTCGCTCATCGCGTCACCGACCTCGGTCGCGATGCGACCGTTCGATCGATATCCAGCGGTGGCGACGCCGTCGCTGAGCAACACGATTCGGAGGTCGCGATCCTTGTCGTGTCCCGCAGCCTGCGCGGCGCTACGAACGGCGCCCACGAGATCGCTCGCGCCGTCGGGCGTGAGCGCAGCGAGGAATGCATCGACATCGTGTGCGGCCGGAGCGCCGGGGGCGATGAAGCCTCCCGGCATGGCCTTGCATCCGACGTCGCATGCGAGGATGGTCAGTCGATCGCGACGGTCCATCTCCTGCGCGATCTGGACCGCGAGGCGCTTGGCGCGCGCGAAGCGCTCACCGAACATGGCGCGGCCCGCATCGAGGACGACGACCTGGTCGCGCGGCTTCGTGTCCGTCCACTTCGGGAGCTTGGGGCGAAGCGCGATGGCGACGAACGGATCGTTGCCGATGGTGTCCGCCTCCTTCTTCGCATCCTTCGCATCCTTCGCGGAGACGGGCGCGGAGACGAGCGCGACGGGCGCGGAGACGAGCGCGACGGGCGCGGCCGGCGCGGGCGCGGCGGCGACGGGCGGCGCGCTGTACGCCCACACCGAGGCATCGGTCGCGCGGTCGTCGAGCCCGTACTCGATGGCGAGATCGCCGGACGGCGTGAACGCGGTCATGTGTGCGTCGAGGCGCTCGACCGCGCCATCGGTCCTCTTCGCCAGCTCGTAGCTGCGTGCGCGGACTCCGGCCTTCGTGTCATGACCGAGGACCTGTGCGTCCACATCGAAGTTGTCGATGGTGAGCTTGCTCGAGGAGCCCTGCGGCAGCGGGTAGACGTACCGGCGCACGCCCGACACCGGCGCGACGGTCTCCGTGTACGCGATGACGACGCGGCGCGAGCCCTTCTTCGGGATGGGGAAAATCTTGAGCTCGAAGCGCCCGCCGCGCGCCCATTCGAGGAGCGCCGGATCGTGCCAGGGACCAGGAACCCAGACGAGCTCCTCCTTCGGTCGCGGCTGCTGCGGGGCGGCGTTCTGGATAGCGCCGCGCCAGATGGCGGCGGCCTTGGCCTTGTCGATAAACTCTCCGTCGACGAGCTTGCCGTCCACCTCGAGCGCGAGGCGTTCGATCTGCGCGCCGTGCGGCAGCGGAAAACGATAGATGCCCTCGAGCTCGTCGCTGGTGTCGTTGGAGAAGGTCTCGTCGATCTCGGTGCGCGCGACGTTGCCGGCGATGCGGATCTTCACGCCGTGCTTCGCGAGATGGACCGCGTGGTCCTTCTCGCCGGTGCGTCCGGGGCGACGGGCGCGCAGCTCCCCGAGACCGCTCGCGGGCGCCTCGGTGTCCTCGTTGTGCGTGGCGATGAGCTGCTCGCCGAACGCGGCGCGCTGCGCCAGGTCATTGGCGGGAGCGACGTCGATCCTGCCGTCCCTCGAGACGACGCCTTCCTGTCCGGCCGACACGTGCTGCGGGGCGCCAGACGACGACACCACCTCGACATCACCGCGCAGGACCTCGACGTTCATGCGGTCGGCGGCGGCGGTGACGGCGAGCTTCGTGCCGAGCACGTTGACGGTGCCGGTGGGCGTCTTGATGCGTGCGCTCGGCGCGCCGTCGATGTGGGCGACGTCGGCGATCAGGGCGCCGTCGTCGAGGGTCACGGTGCGTGGAGCGTTGTCGATGGTGAGCTCGGTGGCGCGATCCAGGACGACGAAGCTGCCGTCGTCGAGCTCGATGCGCGCGCGTGTGCGGCCATCGGTCGAGAGGTGCATGCCGACCTTGATTTCGGCGCCGTCGCCGAGCTCCGCCTTGCCGGAGGGCGTCGTGACGGAGAGACCGCCCGTCTTGTCGGCGCCGCTGCGCGCGATCTTCGCGACCTTGCCGTGCCACGCGCGCTGCGCGGCGAGATCGGGTGAGCGCTGGTGATCGGCCAGCTTACCGCCGATCACGATACTGGCGCCGACGCTCGCGCATGCGGCGAGGAGCAGCCAGAGTGCCTTCTTGCCGGGACGCTTGCGCGTGCTGGGCATCGAGGCGGCGGAAGCGGACGCCGACGGAGACCGAAGAGAAGAAGAAGGAGAAGCGGGCGACGACGTGAACGAAGCGAGGGGAGCGGAAGGAACAGCCGAAGCCGATGCGGACGCCGAGGCCACCGGCGCGGGTGGTCCGGACGCCGACGCCGATGCCGATGCCGATGCCGATGGCGACGGCACCGACGCGGCAGCGCGTGCCGCAGCCTCGTTGGCCTCGCGGATCCGCGTCTCGCTGACGCGTTCGCCGTACGTCGCTTGCAGCGACGTCTCGCCGGCGAGCGCGGTGAGCCGCCCCGCGAGCTCCGCGGTGTACTCGAAGTCCTCGCCGGCGCGGCCCATCAGGCGCGCGACGCTCTCGAAATCGTGCCGCGCATCGCGACACGAGTCGCAAGTCGCGACGTGCTCCTTCAGCGACTCCGAAGCCGTGCCCTCGAGAAGCCCGACGAGATCTTCGTGGAACCGCAGACAGGTCGTATCGCTCATTGCTTCTTCTCCTCCTGAACGAGCTGGCTGACGCCACGCGCGACGCGCTGGCGAGCCGTCTCGAGATCGATGCCGCATGCTTCGGCGATCTGCGCCGCGTCGAGCCCACCGACGAGGTGGAGCACCACCGCCTCGCGTTCGGTCGGCTTCAGCATGCAGATGGCGGCGCGCGCGATGGCCGGCTCGCGCGCGGTCTCCCGCGTGGTGGCAGGAGCCGGCTTGGGCTCGGACGTCTCACCCGCGCCCCACGACGCGGTCGTGCGGATCGGCAGTCGCGCCTGATTCGACAGCTGGTTCGCGCATGCCACACGCGCGAGAGCGAGCAGACGCACCAGCGTGCTCTTGCCGTCCTCGAACGTCGCAGTCGCGGCATCGCGGGCGACGCGCTCGAGCGCGCGCTCGGTTGTTGCGGCGTCGCCGAGCAGCGCCATGCAGACACGCGCGACGACCGCGCCGTGCTCCTGCATCGCGACGCTCGCCGTGGTCGCCGAGC
>JAYTOQ010000924.1:0-2510 GCA_043747665.1 Polyangiaceae bacterium
CCGACGCGCACGAGCGGCTTCAGCGTGTTCTCGATCACGTAGTCGCGATGCTCGGCCGGTGAGAACGCGGCGATCAAATCCTCGACGGTCATCGCGAGCACGTCGGCGACGGTCTTACCGGCATGCCTCACCGAGAGCACGTCGGTGTTGAAGCGCTTGCCCTGACAGACCGGGCACAGGAGCATGACGTCGGCGAGAAACTGCATCTCCACCGTCTCCCAGCCCTCGCCCGCGCAGGTCTCGCAGCGGCCCTTGCCCGGCACGTTGAACGAGAAGTGCGCCGGCGTCAGGCCGCGACGGAGCGCCTCCGGCTCGGCGGCGAACCGCGCGCGCACGCGGTCCCAGGCATGCGTGTAGGTCGCAGCATTTCCGCGCGCGGTGCGCCCGAGCGGCGACTGATCGACGAGCACCGCGCTCTTGAATTTCTGCTGGCCCTTCATCGAGGCGAACGTGCCCGGCTTGGGGACGGCGGTGCCGCAGCCGCGCGCGACCGCGCGATACACGATGTCCTCGGCGAGCGTGCTCTTGCCGGAGCCGCTGGGCCCGGTGATCGCGCACAGCTTGCCGAGCGGGATCTCCACGCGGTCGATGCGAAGGTTGTTCTCGCGGATACCGGTGATCTCGAGGAGCTTCGGGTCGCCGGGTGCGGGCTGCGCCCAGATGCTCTTCTTGCCGGTGCCGGTGCCGCGGGTCCCGATGCGCCATGCCTTGCCGGTCGCGGTGTCGCTCGTCGCGATCTCGGCGGGGGTCCCCGAGAAGAGGATGTTGCCGCCATGCGGTCCGGCGCCCGGTCCCATCTCGACGACGCGGTCGCAACGCTCGACGATGCCGCGATCGTGCTCGATCACGAGCACGGTGTTGCCGGCTTTTGCGAGATCGCGCATGGCATCGGCGAGCCGAGGGACGTCGGTGGCGTGCAGGCCGACCGTGGGCTCGTCGAGCACGAAGAGCGTCCCGGTCAGCGACGCGCCGAGCGCCGTCGTGAGGCTGGCGCGCTGCGCCTCACCGCCCGAGAGCGTGCGTGCCTGGCGATCGAGCGTGAGGTACGAGAGCCCGACCGCGTCGAGGTACGCGAGGCGCGAGGCGAGCTCGCTCTTCACGCGCTTTCCCTGCGCTCCGGCGGGCATGATGGTGTCGAGACGCCTCCGCGCGTCCTCGACGGTGAGCGCGTGCCATCCGCCGAGATCCAGGCCGCCGACGAGGTACGTCCGCGCCGTGGCGTTGAGGCGAGCGCCCTTGCAGACGACGCAAGGAACGTAGTCGCGGTAGCGCGAGAGAAAGACGCGCACGTGCATCTTGTACGTGCGGCCCTCCAGCCACTTGAACCACGCCTTGATGCCCGGGTACTTGCCGCCGTTCCAGTCGCCTTCGCCGTCGATGATCGCGGTGCGATGCTCGTCGGTCAGCTTCTCCCACGCGACGTCGAGCGGAATTTTCCGCTTCTTCGCGAACGTGACGAGGACCTCGCGCTCCCACTCGCTCGATTTTCCGGACCAGGCCTTGATGCAGCCGCCCTCGAGGGTCTTCGTCTTGTCGGGGATGACCTTGTCCCAGTCGACAGCGATGACGCGACCGAAGCCGCGGCAGTCGGTGCAGGCGCCGAGCGGCGAGTTGTACGAGAAGAGGCCGGCGCGCGGAGCGTCGAACGACTTCGCGCAGCCCGGGCAGACGAGCCCGCGCGCGATGGCGACGTGCGGCGGCTTCGATGCATCTTTTGCCTGAAAAAAGGGGGCTGCATCGACGGGCACGGCATCGACGGTGCGCAGCTCGGCGCGTCCGTGGCCGCGCTCCCACGCGATCTCGATGGCCTGCTGGAGCCGGCGCACGTCCCGCGCGCCGAGCTTCAGGCGATCGACGACCACCTCGATGGCGAGGTCGGGACGGCCGGCCTCGCTCGGCTTGACCTCGTCGATCTCGCGGACGCTTCCGCCCACCACCAGCCGCCGGTAGCCGTCACGGACGAGCGACTCGCGAAGCTCGAGATAGCTCTCGGCGGACACGATGCGCACCGGGTAGCTGACGATGGCGCGTCGCTCGCCGAACTCCTCGACGGCGCGTATGGCGGCGTCGTGAGCGGTGGTCGCGGTCGCGGGCTGGTTGCAGTCGGGGCACGTCGGCACCGCCTCGCACGCGAAGAGCGCGGCAAGGTACGGCTCCATGTCAGTGAGCGTCGCGACCGTCGAGCGGCTCGACTTGATGGGCGCACGTCGATCGACCGCGACCGTGGCGGCGATGGGCTCTAGCGATCCCACGGGAGGCCGCTCGAGGCGCTCGAGGAACTGCCGCGCGTAGGGGCTGAAGCTCTCGACGAACCGCCGCTGCCCCTCGGCATAGAGCGTATCGATCGCGAGCGACGACTTGCCCGCCCCGCTTGGGCCCGTCAGAGCAACGAGCCGGCCGGGCTCGAGGTCGAGGTCGACGCCCCGAAGATTGTGCGTGCAAGCTCCGCGGAGGCGGATGGGAAGCATGGATGGGTTACGGCTCCAGGAGGCGCGATGAAAAAGAGCGGG
>JAYTOQ010000925.1:0-2265 GCA_043747665.1 Polyangiaceae bacterium
TACCACGTGCTCTTTGCGCTCGGAGCCATGCTGTTCATGAGCACGCTTGCCGTGAACCTCGGCGCGGAGCGCATCGTTGGTCGCATGCGCAGGCGCCTCGGGGGCGGAACATGACCGCCGTCGCCAGCAGCCTCGGCAAGCGTGGGCGAAGCCACGCCGCGGACCGCGCGCTGGCGGTCGTGACCATCACGGCAGCGGTGCTGATCCTGGCGATGCTGCTGGTGATCGTCGGGAACGTCGCCATCGGCGGGGCGAAGGTCATCTCGTGGGAGTTCATCTCTGCCGCGCCGCGCGACGGCATGACGGCGGGGGGCGTCTTTCCCGCCATCTTCGGCACCGTCGCTCTGACGTTGCTGATGACCATCGGCGCCGTGCCGGCGGGCGTCGCCACGGCGATCTACCTGACCGAGTACGCGTCGTCGAAGTCGCGCGTCGCGCGCCTCATTCGTGTCTGCATCGCGAACCTCGCCGGTGTTCCCTCCATCGTCTTCGGTCTATTCGGGCTCGGCTTCTTCATCTCCACGGTGGGCAAGCAGATCGACGCGATCGCCTACAATGGTCAGGTCACCTACGGCAAGCCCTCTCTCATCTGGGCCTCGCTCACGCTGGCCATCCTCACGCTGCCCGTGGTCGTGGTCTCCACCGAGGAAGCGCTGCGTGCCGTGCCGCGCGAGATGCGCGAGGCGAGCCTCGCCCTGGGGGCCACGAAGCTGCAGACCATCCTCAAAGTGGTCCTCCCGCAGGCTACCGGTGGCATCATGACGGGGGGCATCCTCGCGGTGAGCCGCGGGGCCGGCGAGGTCGCGCCGATCATGTTCACGGGAGCGGCCTATTTTTTGCCATTTCTGCCGACCCATCCCAACGATCAATTCATGAACCTCGGCTATCACACGTACGTTCTCGCGACGCAGTCGCCCGACGTCGATCGCACGAAGCCGCTCCTCTACGGCACCGTCCTCGTGCTGCTGGTCCTCACCTTCATGCTCAACCTCGTTGCCATCACCATCCGCGCGCGCTCGCGACGAAAGGCGGCGGCCAATGGTTGAGGCGAGCGACGCCATCAAGCCGAAGATGTCGGCGCGCGACCTGTCGGTCAGCTATGGCGCGAAGCAGGCGATCACGGGCGTGAACCTGGACGTCAGGCCCCACGAGATCCTCGCGCTCATTGGCCCGAGCGGCTGCGGAAAGAGCACGTTTTTGCGGGCGCTCAACCGAATGAACGACACCATCGAGGGCGTCACGACCACGGGCTCCGTCGAGCTCGACGGGGACGCGATCTACGGACACGACATCGATCCCGTCCTCGTGCGCCGTCGCGTGGGCATGGTCTTCCAGCGCTCGAACCCGTTCCCGAAGTCGATCTCCGAGAACGTCGCGTATGGCCTGCGCATCGGCGGCGAGCGCGACAGCGCGATCATCGACGGCACCGTCGAGAAGGCGCTGCGACAGGCGGCGCTCTGGGACGAGGTGAAGGATCGCCTCTCCGAGTCCGGACTGAGCCTCTCGGGCGGACAGCAACAGCGCCTCTGCATCGCTCGAGCGCTCGCCGTGGAGCCCGAGGTCTTGCTGATGGACGAGCCGGCCAGCGCGCTCGACCCGATCGCGACCGCGAAGATCGAGGACCTCGTCAGCGAGCTGCGCGAGGTGGTGACCATCGTGATCGTCACGCACAACATGCAGCAGGCAGCGCGCGTCTCGCAACGGACCGGCTTCTTCTACATGGGCCGTCTCGTCGAGGTCGACGAGACGAACAACATCTTCACGCGCCCACGCGAGCGTGAGACCGAGGACTACATTACGGGGCGATTCGGTTGACCTCCGCAGCGCCACGCCTCACCCTCGCGAGAGAAGGACTTCGATGACCCGATCCCACACCAGCCGCGACTTCGAGGCCGAGCTCCGCGAGCTTCGCGCCCATTCGCTCGCGATGGGCGCACGCTGCGAGCGAAGCCTCCAGCTCGCCCTCGAGGCCTTCTGGAGCGGGTCGGAGGAGACGGCGCTCGAGGTCATCGAGCTCGATCGACAGATCGACGACGACGAGATGAAGATCGACGCGCTCGTCTTGCGCATCCTCGCGCTGCGCCAGCCCGTGGCCTACGACCTCCGCTTCCTCACCACGGCGCTGAAGCTGGTCACCGACCTCGAGCGGATCGGCGACGAGGCCGTGAACATCGCCGAGCGCGCCAAGGAGGGCCATGGGATCGCCAAGGATCGCATTCGCGAGATCCTCAAGGTGATGAGCGAGAAGGCCCAGGAGATGGTGCG
>JAYTOQ010000926.1:0-2569 GCA_043747665.1 Polyangiaceae bacterium
GTCACCGACCGCGAGCGGCGCATCCTGCTCGTCGCCGGCACCGCGGCGGCGATGTCGGCGGTGTTCAGGACGCCGCTCGGCGCCGCGCTCCTCGCCGTCGAGGTGCTCCATCGCGACGACTTCGAGTCCGATGCGCTCGTGCCGTCGGTCCTCGCGAGCGTCGTCTCGTACTCGGTGTTCATCTCGTTCTTCGGTGAGTCGACGCTCTTCGCGCACGCCGTGAAGTACCCATTCGTGCCCACCCATCTTCCGCTCTACGCGCTGATGGCGTTGCTGGTGAGCGCGATGGCCGCGCTGTTCGTGCGGACGCTGCACGGCGTGCGCAAGATCTCGGCGACCATCGACGTGCCTCCCTGGACCAAGCCGGCGCTCGGCGGCCTGTTGCTCGGCGTGCTCGCGACGCCGCTCGTCTACTACTTCAGCTCGCGCATGGGCGAAGGGCAGGGGCTCGGCATCCTCGGCGGCGGCTACGGCGCCGCGCAGGTGGCGATCTCGGGCGCCTCGTGGTTTCCCGAGGGCTGGCGCGGCGTGCAGGTGCTGCTCGCGCTGGGCCTCGTGAAGATCGTGGCGACGTCACTCACCGTGGGCAGCGGCGGCAGCGCCGGTGACTTCGGCCCTTCGATGGTGATGGGCGGCATCTTCGGCGGAGCCTTCGGTCGTGCCGCGCAGCTCTTGTGGCACGACCCGCGGATCGATCCCGGCGCGTTCGCGCTCGTCGGCATGGGTACCTTTTATGGCGGGCTCGCGCACGTCCCGATCGGCTCGCTGGTCATGACCTGCGAGCTCGCGGGCAGCTACGACCTGCTCGTGCCGCTGATGCTCGCCGAGGGCATCGCGTACGTCGCGCTGCGAAACCAGACGCTCTACCACGCGCAGGTCCAGACGCGGCGCGACTCTCCCGCGCATCGCGACGACCTCATCCTCGATTTCCTCAAGGGCATTCGCGTGGACGAGATCCTGGTGAAGGACCGTCCGCTCGCGAGCTTCGCGCGCAACACGCCCGCGTCGGAGGTCATCCGGGTGGTGGCCAACGCCGATTTCCAGGACGCGTTTCCGGTGCTGAACGCCGACGGCAAGCTGGTAGGCGTCATCACCGCGGAGATCCTGCGCACGACCGCTGGTGATCCCGACGTCAGCATGCTCGCCCTCGCCGACGACATGATGGGCCTACCGCTCTCGGTCCGCGACTCCGACGACCTCCACAACGCGCTCGAGATCATGATCGCGCACGCGATGCGTGAGCTCCTTGTGGTCGACGAGGACGGCAAGGTGCTGGGCGTCCTCGATCAGACGGAGATCACGGTCGCGTATTTGGCCGCGACAGCGCGCCGGACGTGACCACCTCGAGGAGCGCGAGCGCCAGCTGCGATACCTCGCGGTGGTGCGCCAGCGAGCACGTGACCGCCTGCACCGCCGCGGGGGTCCCGCGCGCGTACGCGTCGACCTGCTCGCGGGTGGTGACGTAGTCGAGGACCGCGGTGATCACGCCGGTGGCGGCAGCCGCGCCGTCCGCGGCCAGCGCGAGGCTCACGCGCGCGAGCGATCGCTCCAGCATGCGCATCTCCATCTCGCATCCCTCGGCCCACTCCGAAGCGACGGCGAGATACGAGTCGCACGCTGCCTCGATGCGCGTCGCCTGCTCAAGCAGCCCCCGGATCGCGGGGGCCTCGAGCCCGGCCGACCTGCGTGCACCGGCGAGGGCCATCACGCGCTCGTGATGTGAGCGAAGGGGATCGAGCTCGCCGGGCACGGCAAGTCGCTGAATCGCGACCGCGATCAGCGCCTCGCGCGCCGGCGCGGGAACGACCGGATCGACGATGGCGGCGAGCAAGCGCGTGCGCTCGTCATCGCGAGTCGCTGCCACCTCCTGCCAGGGGCGCGAGAAATGGCGCGCGACCTGGTTCGCGATGTCGGAGAGATACATGCTCCTCCGCCGAGACTACGGCTCGGGGGCGAGCTCGATGCGCGTGAAGAAGCCGGCGTCGACCCATTCTCGGAACCACACCATCAGGTTGGCTCCGGTCTGCGCGAGGATCTCGGGATCGGTGGCCGCGGCCTCGATCGCCTCCAGCGCTTCGCCCAGCGTCTTGCCGGCGAGCAGCGGCTCGAGCACGCCGAGCATGGCCGGCGTGAGGTCCATGCGCCACAGCTGCATGTCCTTGCGATAGACCGCGACGGCATTCGGCGAAGGCGCCGGGACCTCCGGGACGATCTCCTCGATGCGGTTCGCGATGAAGACCGCGTTCACCGGGTACTCGAAGCGGAAGACGTGGAGCGCCGGGTTCCTGATGAAGCGCGCACGCGCCCACGCCTCGGGCGGCAACGCCTGGAGCGCGGCGATCTCGAGCGGCGCTGCGGTCTCGGCGTGGAGCACCTCGACGAGCGACCACTCGAGCGTTGCGAGCTCCGACGCGAACACGCGGAGAGCGTCGAAGCCGGGGACGCGCCCGACCTTTCCTTCGCGACAAAACGACGCCATGTGACGCCCGAAGCCGTTGAGGTTCGGCGACGCCGATGGATGGCGATCGACGTACGCGCGGCACAGCGTGTCGAACGCGTCGTCGCCGAG
>JAYTOQ010000927.1:0-2519 GCA_043747665.1 Polyangiaceae bacterium
CCAGGGCGGGCTCCTCTTGCGCATCGACCCGCGCGCGCTCTTCGTGAACGTCGACTTCGCGGCGCTCGCCAGCTTCTCCAGCGGATATGGATTCAGCGACGACCCGTCGCAGGCCGATCCCACGTTGCCGCTCTACTACTCGCAGCCCAGCGCGAATCTCTATCAAAACCTCCATTCGGCAGGCTCGCTCTATCGATTTGCCTGGGATCTCGGGCTTTGATGACGCGCCTGAATCGTTGCACCACACGGCGCGGAATGGCGATTATCCTCGCCGGAGCGGCGCTCGCTATTGTCCTATCGCCGCTCGGATGTAACGCCAACGACACGTCCCCCGTCACCCCTCGTGGCCTGCCGACCGCGGGCGGCGGCCCGGGCGATCGTGGCGCTGGCGATCCCGGCGCCGGTGGCGTCCGATTCGCCGCCTCCGGGGAAGCGCTGGCGCTGACCGGCTACTCGTTCCCGCCGGCGTCCGCCGACGATCCGGCGTTTGTCGACGGCTGGGAGGTCCGGTTCACGCATCTCCTAACTACCATCGACCACGTCACGCTCTACGACGCTCCCGACACGTCTCCCGGCGACCAATCCCGCACCGGCGGTGTCGTCGTGGAGCTCGCGGGCCCATGGGCGGTGGACCTCTCGCGCAGCGACCCGACGTATCTGCCCGGCAAAGGCAGCCCCGGTGAGCTTGCCGTTCCCTTCGCGTCGGTGACCCAGGGCGACGACGGCAACGCGCTGAAGACGGACGGTACGCGCTACGGATTCGGTTACGACCTCGTCGCAGCGACGAGCGGCGCGCGCATGGTCAACGTGACGGGCGAGGCGGTGGCCGACTATGCCGCCATGGTGAAGGACGGATGCACGGTGCTCTACGTCGGCACCGCCACGTTCAAGGGCGACAAGTCCGACGCTGCTTGCTACCCGGCGGACCGCAAGGCGTGGCCGGACGTGGTCCAGTTCCGCCTGTGCTTTCAGTCGCCCACCACCTACGTCAACTGCCAGAGCCCCGACAACGATCCGGCGCGGCCCTTCGAGGGCGAGGAGCACCAGCGCGGCATCGCGATGAAGGACGGCGCGTCGGTGATCGCGCAGATCACGCTCCATACCGACCACCCGTTCTGGGACAGCGTCATTCACGATTCGCCGCTGCACTTCGATCAGCTCGCGGCGCGCGCGGTCGGTCAACCCGCGGGCACCACGCCCACGATCACGCTCGAGAGCACGCGTGGCGTCGACTACACGGCGATCGCCGACGCGAGCGGCCACCCGCTGCAGTGGCGCTATTGCCTCGAGCCCCGGACGGATGCGCATCCGAAATTCGTGGGCGCGATGAGCTTCGACCCGCAGAGCGTCCCGCACGCGACAGGCGCGAGCCCGGCCAGCGGCCTCCGCGATCTTTACGACTTTGCGACATACGATCAGAGCACCCAGGGCCACCTCGACGCCGACGGGCTCTGCTTCGTGCGCCGGCGCTATCCCTCGCCGCCCTGAGCGCCGGTCATTGACGATGTAAGGCGACGTGCGCCAGCGTTCTCGCGGAACGCCTACGATTGTCCGTTTGCGGTAGCATCGAAGGGTCCCTTTCCTTTGTGGTGGCGCAGTGACCGAGCTTCAATCCGGAACGTCCGTCAACCCCACGGTCCGCCTACTCCGGCCCCTCGGCCAGGGCGGGATGGGCCGCGTCTGGGTGGCCGAGCACCTGACCCTCGAGACGAACGTCGTCGTGAAGTTCATGGCGAGCGACATCGCCGCCAGCGCGGACGGCGCGGCGCGCTTTGCTCGCGAGGCCTCGGTGGCCGCCGCCGTGAAGAGCCCGCACGTGGTGCAGGTCTTCGATCACGGCGTCACGCCCGAGGGTGACGCCTACATCGTCATGGAGATGCTGGACGGGCGCGACCTCGCCCAGCATCTCGCCGCGAACGGCCCGATGGCGCCGCGCGACGTCGCGGCGCTCGTCGCGCAGGTGGCGAAGGCGCTCGCGAAGGCGCACCAGGTCGGGGTCGTCCATCGCGACATCAAGCCCGACAACATCTTCTTGTGTGACGCCGAGGGCGGCGAGCTCTTCGTGAAGCTCCTCGACTTCGGGATCGCGAAGCGCGATCAGCACAAGGTGACGAGCGCGGCGACGACCACCGGCGCGGTGGTCGGGACGCCCTATTACATGAGCCCGGAGCAGATCGTCGGCGACAAGGACACCGACGCGCGCACGGACATCTGGTCGCTCGGGGTCGTCGCGTACGAGGCGATGACGGGACGGCGCCCGTTCGAGGGCACCACCGTAGGCGCCATCACCCTCGCCATCCACACCGCCACGCGGCGCATCACCGATCACCTCCCCGACGCCACCCCTGCGCTCGACGAGTGGTTTGCCAGGGCGTGCGCGCGCAACGTGAAGGAGCGCTTCCAGACGCCGCGCGAAGCGGCGCAAGCTCTCCTCGTCGCGACCGGCGATCTCGCGGCCTCCGTCCCGCTGCTCCGCGCGCCGATGCCCTCGATTGTCGGGGACGGAGGCAGCGATCCCT
>JAYTOQ010000928.1:0-2163 GCA_043747665.1 Polyangiaceae bacterium
GGCGGTGTCGCCGTGCATCACGCCTTCGGGCTCGGCGGGCGGAAAGAAGCCGGTCGCGAGGATCTCGAGGCCGACGAGGCCGACGCGCTCGCCGAGCACGTCGCACACGAGCATCGGTCGATTGTCGGCGCGCGGCCGGCTCGTCGACGGTGGACGCCTCGAGCCGCGCGCGTCGAGCTCGCCGATGGCGACGACCGGGATCATCTCGCCCTCGACGAGCGCGACACCGACGAGATCAGCCGGCGCGCCGGGGACGCGTGCGACGCGCGGCATCGGCAACACCTTCGAGGCGACCGACGCCGGCAGGAAGTAACGCGCGTCCACGATACGGAAGATGACGCCGCCGGCGACCGCGGCCCCCTCGGCCATCGTCAGGCCGTACGGCGGCGCAGAACGCGCGCCTCGAGGAACTGCACGAGCACCCGGCACGCCTCGAAGCTCGACATGTGGCTCGCCGTGACGATGGCGCGAACGGAGCGCGCGCCGTCGACGGCATCGAGGACCGCCTTTTCCTTGGTGGGAAGCGTGCCCATGTCGATCGAGCGCAACGCGAGATCATCGCGAACGAGGACGGCGTCGAAGCTGCCGATGGTGCGCTCGAGGACGCGCCACTCGTCGACCCGACGGAAGCCCTCCATGACGACCGACGCCACGGGAAGCCCGAGCTGGGCGCTGACCACCACGTCGCTGGCGGGCTCGGCGCGGAAGTCGAAGCGTCCCTTCGACCAGCGCAGCACCTCGTAGAGCAGCTCGCTCGATTGACGCGTGAGCGCGCTTCGCAGCTGCGATTCGCTGATCTTGCCGAAGGCGAGCAGCGTCGCACCGAGCAGGCGCCTCCGCGGATCAGGCTCGGTGGCCGGCGCCTGCGACCCTGGCACGAGCGAGCCGCGGCCGTCCGGATGCGGCGGAAGGCCAGGCACCGTCACGCGTGCGTGCGGATCCTCGCGCTCGGTATCGGCAGACTTCACGCTGATGATCGGCTCGCTGCCGAGCGCCGTCGGTCCTGGCGTCGGGATGTCGTCAGCGTTTCGTACGGTCACGCGCGAGCGCGGTCCTTCGCCGTCGTCGGCGGCCACCGGCTCGCCGGCGCGCGGCCGGGTCATGACCTCGTCGATTTGCGCGGGCGTGACGATGCCCTCCTCGACGAAGTAACGACCGAGCCGGAACTCGTCGCCCGCGCCGCTCGACTGCACGAGATCGATGAGGCCCTTGCGGAAGGTCGCGACGACGTCGGCGGTCCCGCTCCGGCACACGAGGACGCCAGTCTGGTTCTCGACCTGGAGGAGCTGGAGGATGGCTCCGATGGGAACCACTCCGAGATCGCCGCTCAGCACGGTGCCCGCGCTCTCGCCGCCGCGCTCGAGATCGCGGACCGCCTCGACCATCTCGAGGAGCGCGTCCTTCGCGAGTCGCTCGGTGAGCGCCGCGGCCAGCTCGCCGGGCGTTGCGTTGGGCTTCTCGCTCATCGTCCTCGTGACGATGTGCGCGAGCTTGGTGGCGACGATATGCGCGACGTGCGTGCGGCGCGTCTCGAGCTCGACGGGCGGCGGCGACGGCTCGTCGGGATCGAGGTCGGGGAGGCGCGTCGAGCTCGCACGCCCGCTGTTCACGCGGCGCAGCACGTTCTCGACCACGGCAACCAGGGCCTGCGCGTCGAAGGGCTTCGTGATCGCGTCCATCGCGCCGGTCTGCTGAACGAATTGATCGCGAATGCGATCGCTCTTCGCGCTCATCAGCACGACGGGGGTCATGGATAGCTCGACGTCGGCACGGAGCGCGCGGCAGAACTGGTAGCCGTTCATGCGCGGCATGACGAAGTCGAGGAGGATCAGGTCCGCCTTGACCTCGCCGCTCTGGAGCGCGTGCAGCGCATCTTCGCCATCGGAGGCGAGCGCGGCTTCGTAGCCGTGCCGCTCGAGGATGGCGGACACCACCCGGCGGATGGTGGGGCTGTCGTCCACGACGAGGATTCGCGAGGTCATGGGGATCGCCGGCTCGGGGAGGGCCACCAGGGATGGCCGGATGCGACGTTAGCATCGGTCCGGGGCCCGCGCTCAGTTGGCAGATCGTGCGGATCTGGGCCGGTTTTCCGTGCTTCGCGTAAGCTCCCGCGTCCGTGAAGACGCTGATTCGAGGCGGGACGCTGGTCACCTGCGCCGGTGA
>JAYTOQ010000929.1:0-2116 GCA_043747665.1 Polyangiaceae bacterium
CCACCGGCGCACCAGACCCCGGCCGAGATCGCCGCGCACTCCACGCCGGCCATCGTCTCGATCCGCACCGAGCACTCGCTGGGCACGGGCTTCGTGGTCGACAAGGGCGGTCTCATCGCCACCAACCTCCACGTGATCGCCGGGCGCGAGCGGCTCGTCGTCATCCTCCCCGATCAGCGTCAGTTCCCGATCCTCGAGGTGGTCAGTCACGATCCCAACGTCGACCTCGCGATCGTGCGCATCGGCGCCCACGATCTCGCGTCGCTATCGCTCGGCGACAGCGACGCGATGCACGCCGGCGATCCCATCGTCGCCATCGGGCATCCGCTCGGCCTCGAGGACACCGTCTCCAACGGCCTCATCAGCGCCGTTCGCGCGCTCGACGGCGTCACGGTGCTGCAGATCTCCGCCCCCATCGCGCCCGGCTCCTCCGGTGGGCCGATCTTCAACGAGCGCGGCGAGGTCATCGGCGTCTGCACGGCGCTCGTCACCGGCGGCCAGAACCTGAGCTTCGGCGTGCCCTCGAAGTACGTCCGCGCGCTGCTCGACGCGCCCGAGCCGATGTCGATCGCGGCCTTTGCCGCCGAGACGACGCCGCCCGAGACCACCGACGTCGCGGTGGTCCGCAAGGTCCCGCAGCTCAAGGTGAGCGCCCTCGACGGCTGCAACACCGCCGCGCTCGACCTCGTGTCGCAGACCATCGGAGAGGCGATCGAGGTCGGTGCGCCCCTCTACAACAAGGGCAATCACGCGGGCTGCTATCACATCTACGAGGGCGCGGCGGCGGACCTCGATCGCAAGCTGCCGCGCACGTGCAAGGGTCCAGGCGAGGTCCTGAAGGCAGGCCGCACCCGCGCGGCATCACTCTCGACACCCACGGAACAAGCGTGGGCCATGCGCGACTCCTTCGACGGCCTCCTCAACGTCATCGTCAAGAAGCGCCGCGGCAAGTAGGCAACCGAAGCGAGACGCGTCAGACGTCGATGTCGACGGCGTCCTCGGCGTGCTCCATGATGAACTGGAAGCGCTCGGCGGGGTCCTTGCCCATCAGCTGATTGATGACCTTGTCGGTCTGCAGCTCGTCGGCGATCTCCACGCGCAAGAGACGCCGCGTCTTCGGTGACAGCGTGGTCTCCCAGAGCACCTTCGGCATCATCTCGCCGAGGCCCTTGAAGCGCGTGATGTCGACCTTCGACTCGTTCTTGCCGAGCTTCGCGAGGATGCGGACCTTGGCGTCCTCGTCCGCGGCCCAGTGCGTCTCCTTCGCCACGTCGATGCGATAGAGCGGCGGGACGCCGACGAACACCTTCCCTGCCTTGATCAGCTCGTGAAGGTGTCGATAGAAGAACGTCAGCAGCAGCGTGGTGATGTGGTGACCGTCCGAGTCGGCATCGGCGAGCAGGATGATGCGTGCATAGCGCAACTTCGTGAGGTCGAAGTCCTTGCCGATCCCGCAGCCGAGCGCGACGACCAGATCGGCGAGCTCCTTGTTCTCGAGCAGCTTTGCGAGCGGCACCGACTCGGTGTTGAGCACCTTGCCGCGCAGCGGCAGCACGGCCTGGATCTCGCGATCGCGTCCCTGCTTCGCGGAGCCGCCCGCGGAGTCGCCCTCGACGATGAAGAGCTCGGTCTTCTCGGTCAGCTTGCTCGAGCAGTCGCTCAGCTTTCCGGGGAGCGTCAGCCTGCCGCTCGTCGCGCTCTTGCGCGAGATGGCGTTGGACGCGGCGCGTGAAGCCTCGCGGGCCCGCGCGGCGAGCACGATGCGCGCGATGATCTGCTCGGCGACGGTGCGGTTCGAGTTGAGCCACTGCTCGAGCGCCGGTCGGACGGCGTTGTCGACAAACGCCACCATCTCCGGGTTGTTCAGGCGATCCTTGGTCTGGCCCTGGAACTGCGGCTCCGCGAGGTACACGCTCAGGATCGACGCGAAGCCCTCGCGGATATCCTCGGCGGTGAGCGACACGCCGCGCGGCGCGAGCTCGTGCGTTTCCACGTAATTGCGAACCGCCTTGCCGACCGCGTTCTTGAGCCCGATCTCGTGCGTGCCGCCGGAGCCCGTCGGGATGCCGTTGACGTAGCTGCGAACGTGCTCGTCGGTCGACTCCGTCCACTGGAA
>JAYTOQ010000930.1:0-1562 GCA_043747665.1 Polyangiaceae bacterium
CTTCCAGCCCGGGATCCGCGTCGCCTGCCCGTCGAACGAGTGCGAGTGGTAGATGCTGCCGCGGATGCCGGCGCCCACGGGCGTCATCATCACGAGCGGCACGTTCCAGTCGCCGGCGCTCGACCAGTAGGTGTTGCCCGCGATCTTTAGGAGGTCGATGGTGTTGAACGCGTAGTCGCAGAACTGGATCTCGGCGACGGGCCTACGTCCCGCGAGCGCGAGCCCGATGGCCATGCCGATGATGCCGCGCTCGTCGAGCGGCGAGTTCCACGACGTCTCGAGGTTCTGCGTCGCGGTGAAGGCGCCGCCGAGCGGCGGCCCCACGTCCTCGCCGAAGATGTCGGTCACGCCGAGCTTGGTCTCACCGACATGGAGCGCCATGCGGATGGCCTGGACCATGGTCGCCATCTACTTCTCGCCTCCGAGCGTCTCGTTCTTGGATTGCTCATTCTCCGCGAACACGTAGTCCCAGACCGACTCGGGTTTGGGCTGCGGCTCCTCGCGGACCGACTGGCTCGCGAGCAAGAGTTCCTGCGTGTACTTTGCACGCATTTCGTCCATCCGGGCGCGCGAGAGGAGCTTCTTCTCCTCGAGGCGCTGCTCGAAGCGCGTGACGCAGTCGACCTCGTCCTTCACGAAGTTCGCGCCGCTCGCCGACGAGTGGCCGTGCAGGCGCGAGACCATCGCCTCGAGCAGGTAGGGCTTCCGCTCGGTGCGGACGTAGTCGAGCGCCTTCTTGATCGCGGCGTAGCTGACCTCCGGGTCGTTGCCGTCGATGGTGGCGGTCGGCATCCCGAACGCCTTGCCGCGATCGGCGATCTGGTCTTCGCCGTGCTGCCCGGCATACGGCGTCGAGATGCCATAGCGGTTGTTGGTCACGATCATGAGGAGCGGCAGCTCCTGGCCCTTGCGCGAGCTCCAGACGAGCGCCGTCGCGAAGTCGGCCTCGGCGGTGCCGGCGTCGCCGCCTTGCACGATGGTGATCCCCTTGCCGCCTCCGCGCTTCGATTGGGCTTGCGCGGTGCCGATGGCGATCGAGAACTGCACCTCGATGGGCGAGCTCACGGGCGCGACGTTCCACTTCTTGACCGAGTAGTGGCCGGCGAAGTTGCGTCCGCGCGAGTACGGATCGGTCGCCGTGTTCTTCATCTGACGGAGCGAGTCGACCGGGTCGGCGCCCATCGCAAGGAGCGTGCCGCTCGAGCGGTAGTGCAAGTGCAGGTAGTCGTGGTCGACGCCCTGGCCCTTGTCGACGAGGAGCCCGAGCGGGACGTTGAATGCTTCCTCGCCGGGGCCGCCGATCCAGAAGTACCCGTCGCCCTGCTTGTACATCGTGATGAGGCGCTCCTCGAGCACGCGCGCGCGGAGCATCAGGTCGTGCAGCCGGAGGCTGAGCTCCTGCGAAAGGCCGCTGGGAGCTGGGTTGCTACTGGTGGTCCCCACAGCAGTGGCGGAGCGCTCCGATCGATCGGGGGGCGTGGTGGTCATGCTTCTGGGAGCCCTTTTACCGCGATCTTCGCCTGCCGCAACCATCGCAAGGGCCTCCGGTGCCTGGTACCGTC
>JAYTOQ010000931.1:0-11497 GCA_043747665.1 Polyangiaceae bacterium
TCGTCGTCCTGGACCTACTACTACGGCGTCGAGGGCGTGAACGTGTCCTCCATGGGCACCGTCGCCGATTCGCAGTTCACGTCGCAACCGGTGCAGCAGATCTACAGCGCCGAGGTCGACGCCGAGTATTCGCTTCCGGCGTGGAAGGGCCTCCGAACGTCGGCGGCTCTCTCCTACTCAGTCGGAGACAACACCGTCCTCCACGATGGTGTGCAGCACATTTATTACGGGTTTTACCGTCGCTCATCAGAGCTGTACGCGACATTCACGGCTCGCTACTGAGCACAGGCTGATTCGGAGTCATGATGAAACGTTTCTTTGGAATCCTCGCCGCCGTCTCGCTCGCCATCGTGGCTCCCAGCTGCGATGACGGTCCGACGTCGAACTACAGCGTACTGCCCGCCGGCCAGAATGCCGCCAACGGAGGCGCCGGTGTTCCGACCGTCGATCTCATCCCGAAGCAGAAGCTCGGGACGTCGACGGCCGGCAACAGCCCGCTCATCCGCTGCACGCCGGAGAAACGCCGCAAGGTCTGGGCGAACGAGCTGATCAAGCCGATGGTGCCCGTGCGCGGCGCGGCCGGCCTCGACGGTACCAAGAACCTGACGTACACCGGGCTCAGCATCGACGAGGTCGAGAGCGTCCTGTGCCAGGGTAACGACGGCGGTACGGGCCTCACCTTCTTCGGCGAGCAGGGCGAGCTCCAGGTGAACTGGAGCAGCTCGACGCGCCTCGTCACCGAGTTCGACATGTCCACGGGCTATCGCGGCACGATGGACTTCACCGATCCGGTCACCAAGAAGGCATACAGCATCTCGCTCGAGGGCAAGCCGATCACCGAAGACGGCCAGGCCATGCACTGGAACTGGCGCGACACCGCCCAGATCACGGCGCAGACGACGAAGCTGTTCAACGCGATGATGCGCGTCTACCAGCCCGGGGCGATCCCCGCCGCCGGCGTTCCCGACTGCACGAAGAGCGGAGGCTGCGTCGTCGAGGTCCTCGACAACGTCGACGGCGTCTTCGCGATCTTCCCGCTCGGCCTGCTCCAGGTCTACTTCGACCTCGGCATCGACGACCCGATCGCGCGCGACATCCCCACGCGCGTCTACGTGCCGATCCAGAAGACGTTCGGCTTCAGCAAGCTTCCGTTCCTCGCCCGCCTCCCCGGCACGGCGGAGCCGGACGGCGCGCGGATCTTCGGTCAAGTCGACGGCAAGAACTGCGTCGCCGAGCCCGGCACCACGTTCAAGAATTTCCGCGACAACTGCGTCGCGACCAGCAACGTCGCTGGGACGAATGCGGCGCAGACGGCGAAGTTCCTCTCGGGGCTCCAGCACTCGTCGGAGAGCTACTTCATCGACGTCGTCGGCATCGACCCGACCTTCCTCAGCGACCGCATTCGCAAGGGCACCGGCGTCGCGACCATCCTCGACTCGGACCGCCCCGAGGACCTCGATCCGCTGCAGACGCTCACTGTCGACCAGCAGCTCTCGGGTCCGGTCGTCAACGAGTACCCCAATGAGGATCCCACGCAGGCGGCGGACAATCACGGCTCCGGCCTCGTCAACCTCGCCTACGCGATTCTCGTGCAGAAGGCGCTCGCCGCTGCCGATCCCGGCAAGGTGACGAAGGCCATCGGCGATCCCACCTGCATCGTCTCCGCGGCGGGCGTTGCGCCGCTCGGATGCAGCGGCATGGAGGGCTACCTCACGACCGCCGCCCCCGGCGACGCGGTGGGCTTCCCGAACAACGCGTACGGCGCCTCTGCCATCTCGCTGACCACGACCTCGGGCCTCTCGCCCGCCGGTAACCAGCTCGCCTCGTGGGACGACAGCCCGACCACGCTCGCTGGCACCCACACGCTCCGCGACGTCACCCAGCTCACGTGGGCCGGCACCGCCAAGCGCATCATCAAGGTCCTCGGCCGTGGCGAGCGTTCGGCGGTCCCGAACGACTTTCGCGAGCCCCGCGCCTACGCGACCATCTGGATGCAGGCGCTCACGCAGTACCTCATCGCCCGCGGCAACGTCGGCAAGAACGTCAAGCTCGCGGACGTCCTCGCGGCAGGTCCTGGCGGGAGCGCGCTCCACCACATCGACCCGAACTACTTCTTCTTCGACACCGGTAATCCGGGTGCGCAGCAGTTCGATAGTGCGGAGTACGTCTATACCGACTTCGCGACGGTCGACCGTCCTTTCTACGACTTCCGCATCGTCGTCGACTCGATCGGCGGAATCCTCAATCAGCTGACGTTCGACGGCTTCCCGCTCCGCGGCGAGCGCGCGCTCCTCGGATCGCTGACGCCCGCAGGTCAGCCGCTCGGCGCAAATGGAACGCTGCTGCAGACCAACATCTTCGGCAGCAGCGTCCTCGCCAACGGCTGGCACGATCCGGCGACCCCCGCCGGCACGTTCCAGACAGCATACGAATGCGCATCGGCCGACTTCGAGAAGCTGACAGGCGCCGCGCTCACCAGCTACACCAGCGCGTGCGACGCGGACGGCAACGGACCGCCCATCGACCAGAACACCGGCAAGATCCTCCGCAACGGCAGCGGCGACCCGATCCTGAAGCCCTACCGCGGCGGCTTCACGTCGACGTCGACGGTCTTCAATCTTGGTCGCAACATCCTCAGCGTGCCGAAGGACCAGATCACCGTGGCATCCCGCGACGTCAACCTTCTCCAGGCGACGGTCTCCTTCAAGACCAAGACGTCCGTGTTCAACCCCCTCGGTCCCGACGGGCCGACGATGACGTTCCCGATCAACTATGTCCTCCCCACGGACTTCACCGGGTTCTACATCCCGATCAGCTCCTCTCGCGATCGCTTCGTGAAGCAGGAGGAGTTCGACACGACCGGCATCGCGATCTCCACCGTCCTCGGCACCGTGCCCGTTCTCCAGAGCGGCGTGCCCGTCCCCGGTCTCAACCGCCTCTCGTCGGCGGACTCGCGCGACTTCCTGGGCGAGATGTTCGTCTGCAAGTCGGGCGGCGACCTCCTCAAGGTCCGCATGTTCACCCCCGCCGACGTCGTCCTCGAGTGGATCACGGCGCACCCGCAGGCGATGGCCGACTGCAACCTGATCATCGACTACTCGGGCTTCGGCAGCGTGCTCGCGCGCGTCACGTCGATCACGAACGGCATCATCGTCAACTTCACCGACCCTTCGGGCGTCACTGCCCAGGCGAACAACAGCGTCGTCGACGACGTCGACATCTTCGCCACTGGCCTCTGAGACATCCGGAACCAACGAGCCATGAAACACTTCTTTTCAGCTCTGAAATTGACGCTCGCCGCGAGCGTCCTCTATGCGTCCGCCGGATGCGTCAGCTCCCGAGACGTCCGTAACGGCGTCTTCGACGAGAACCAGTATCTGCGTAAGTCGATGCTGGTGAATCCCGAGACCGACGCCACCGACCCGCCCTGGATCCTCCAGGGCACCGTCGAGCAGGTCTCCTCACCGAACCCGTTGAGCGGCCTGAACTTCTTCGTGGGCACCACCGCGTCGACGACGTTCAAGTGGCGCGTCGAGTCCGACAAGCTCCAGATGGTCTCGGAGCGCAGCCTGAACCAGCTGCCTGACAGCACCCGGACCGACGCCGTCCTCAACGCGTGGCCGATCACGAACATCGACCTCAAGCTCCGCGTGAACCTCGACGGCGAGACCACCAACTTCTACGAGGAGAACCAGGAGCAGCCCTGGGCTCGTCGCCAGTGGGTCAAGGTCACGCTCGCGAAGAACGACCTCAGTGACGTGGCAGTGCTGGATGCCGACACCGGCTTCGGCGCCGGCAGCGGCCTCGGCTACATCTCGGACAGCATCGCGAAGTGCATAGACGTCGGCAACACGACGGCGACGCTCGTTCCCGGCAGCTTCAACATCGACGAGCCGAACAGCTACATCTCCTGGAAAATCCAGGTGACGATGCCGTTCGTCGCGACCGATCCGGTCTGTGGGTCTTTGCTCACGGTCGAGAACCTGGTGAGCCGAACGACGATCACCAGCACCATCATGTACTCGATGACGCGCCTGAAGCCGCTCGACGGCACGCAGTCGTACAAGCCCCTCGAGATCCCCGAGAAGGACCCGATCCGACGCAAGTACGGCATCGTCGACTTCACGAGCGCCGCGTATGCGCCGCACGAGCTAAACCCCGACCCGGCGACGGGCGAGGACCCGAACCTCATCGGGAGCAGCGGTCTGCTCTCCGCGCGACAGCTCGCGCAGCGCTTCGACCTCACGAAGGACGTCGTCTACTACCTCGATCCGCAGATGCCGGAGCGCTACACGGCGGTCTTCAACGGCCCCGGCGGCATTGCCGAGCAGACGAATGCCATCTTCGCCAAGGCTGGAGCGAAGGGACGCCTCTTCTTCAAGGCCGCGAACGACGGCCTCCCCGACGGGCAGGTCCGTGAGTTCGGTGACGTTCGTTACAGCTTCGTCCGCTACGTGACCGACCCGGGCGTCGCCGAAGGTCTCCTCGGCATCGCCGGCCTCGTCACGGACCCTCGCACGGGCGAGACCTTGAAGGGCATGTTCACCGTCTACAACCAGGGCTTCCTGAACTCGGTCGCGTTCCAGTACGACTACCTGCTGAAGACCATCGGCGCGAGCGAAGGCCTCACGTCGCAGGACGACAACGGCAACGCCATCGACAACCCGTGGAAGGATCTCGGCGCCTGCAAGAACGGTGACCATCTCCAGCCTGATGACGCGCGCATCGTGGCGCCGGGCTTCACCAAGACGCACCACAACCAGTCGACGCTGTTCAACAAGATCCAGCAGTACCTGAACAAGCCCTCGACCACGTACGGCAACCTCGCGCCGTCCGACTTCGCCGGTGCTCCGGATCCGAAGTACCGCGACATCTACTTCGACCTCCTGCCGTTCTTCGTGTTCCGCGAGCCGGCAGCGAACCCGTTCGTCACGCCCGAAGGCGGCCAGGGCGTGTTCGGTCCGTCGACGGCCGAGCTCTGGTCGATGCGCACGAAGGAGGCCGAGTTCCAGAAGATCCTCGGCGACATCGACAAGGGTCTCACGCCCTATCAAGCGACGGACAGCGCGCCCGGCCTCGCCGCAGCGACGACCTTCGTGAATCACTTCCGCGATCTCACGCTGAACCACCGCGCGCTCCGCATCACCGAGCAGAACCTGTTCGGCCGCATGCGCGATCTCGCGACGCCGTTCCCGCTGATGCAGGCTTACGCGCAGGGCTCGCGGCGCTGCGTCGACCACAAGTGGGAGACGCGGACGCAGTTCGTCCAGCGCTTCATCGACGCGCAGATGTCGAAGACGATGTGGCACGAGTTCGGGCACTCGCTCGGCCTGCTCCACAACTTCATGGGCTCGATCGACGAGCGCAACTGGCCGCGTTACACCGACGAGGCCGGCGACCACTTCACGACCAACTCCAGCTCGGTCATGGACTACACGACGTATTACGCCGAATCGACGTTCGGCAACTCCGTCGGTGGCTGGGGCCCGTACGACCAGGGCGCGCTCGCCTGGGCCTACGGCAATGACGCGAAGCACGGCGACAGCTCGTTCGCGCTCGGCACGCTGAGCGTGTCCGGCCAGAAGTCACCCAGCGAGCCCTGGAACGATCCCATGGGCTTCGACCCGGCGGGCAAGGAAATCACCTTCCTCCGCTGCGACGACCTCGACATCTCCCGTACGCCTCTCTGCACGCAGTTCGACTGGGGCGCCACGCCCTCGCAGATCACCGCGGCGCAGATAGACGACTACGACTGGCAGTACCAATTCCGCAACCAGCGCGGCTTCTACAAGTTCAAGAGCTTCGCGAGCTACGGGACGCGCATCGCAAACCTGATCGTCGACTCGCGGCGGTTCATCCCGTTTGCCCAGGACGTCCAGGGCATCGGCGACATCATCCGCAAGCTGAAGATCCCCGCGCCGCAGGGAATTCCCCAGGCGACGTTCATCGCTTCGGTGGGCACGCAGCTGATCGACTCGGTCACCGCGGGCTCCACGCAGGCGGCCGCGCTCCACAAGGCCATCATCGAGCAGGCCTCGGCCGAGCGGCCCTTCTCGACGTCCGTCGACGACCGCTACGGCGACGTGAACGTCCAAGGCATCATCATCGACAAGGTTTTCGCCGCGCAGGGCTGGCTCGGCCTCGCGCCGGTCCTCAACCAGGACCCGAACGTCACGGGACGCTACAGCGCTCCGTATACCGAGTTCGTCTCGCCGTTCTACATCACCGTCGCGGCAGACACGCTCGATACGGTGCTCGGCGGCGGCTACGACACGTATCCGTGGCTCATCCAGTCCAACATCGCGCTGTTCGCGCAGGACTCCCACTCGCAGAACTTCAATATCGGCTTCGCTCAATATCGTGAGTGGATCGGTATGCAGACGTTCACGCGCGAATCCGACTTCCTCGCCTACTTTCAGGCGAAGGCAGAGGCAGCGAACTTCAACGCCGTCGACCCGACCACCGGCGTCACCATCGACTGCCGCAATGCGGCGCTCGACTGCAAGTTCGATATCCGGAATTTCTCGGATCGCCTCCAGACGATCACGCTTCCGGACGGCCACAACTGGGCGTGGATGTACATCAAGGACCGCAACGCGTGGATGGCGTCGGAGCGCGACCGCAACCCGGTCACGTACCGCCGCATCCGCGATTACACGTCGCTCCTCGCGACGGGCGCCGACGACGACAACCTCTACAACCTCGAGCGACCGTTGAAGTTCTACTACGACGCGTTCATGGCCTATCGCTGACAGCAGCGCCACGGTCGGGAAAAGCGAGGCTTGCGCGAGAGCGCGTGTCTCGCTTTTCTCGTTTTGTAGCCCCGAGAACGCGCCGCGGAGCCGAGGTTACTTCGCGACCCAGAACACGAGGCTGATGCCGCCCGGGCTCTTGTTCGCGCCCGCAGGCCCATGCGCGGTCTTGATCGCTTCGAGCACGCACTTCACGACCTCGGGTGCCGTGATCGACGAGTCTTCCTGCGCGAGCGCGAAATCGACGGCGCCGGCCTCGGTGAGCCGGAGCTTCACGACGATCGAGCCGCCCAGCGCGGGGTCCTTCGCGAGACCCTTCTCGTAGCACTCGCGATAGGCCGGGAGCTTCGCGCGAAGGTCATCCGCGAGGGCGCTCTCGCGCAGGTCGGACTGAAGGCCGACGCTCTGGACGCGCACGTTGATGCCCGGCGCAGGGTCGAGCGGCGACGCGAGGCCAGAGAGGACGCCGCACTCGTGGATGTCGAGCTCGGAGAGCGCGGCGCGCAGCCGGGCGGCTCGGTCCTGGGGCGTGGTGCCGGCGGTGCTCGCCGACGTGAGCAGCTCGTCGACGGCCGGCTCCGTGACGTTGGTATGCGTCCACTCCTGGAGGCGCTCGAAGCGCGTGGCCTTCGGCAGGCGCGCGAGGAGCGTAGGGTTCATGCCGCACATGCGCTCGGCGTTCCTCTTGAGGAGGACCCTCGACGCGAGGGCCTCGTAGCTCGCGATGGCCGGACACGGCGCGACGCTCGTGTCCTGCGCCGCGGCGCGGAGCTGGTTCGCCGCCGAATCAGGCGACGCGCTCTTCAGTGCGTCGACCAGCGCGAGGCCTTTCTCTCCGCGGACAGCCTTCCGGGCGACGCCCTCGACGAGCGGGCGGCTCTTCATGATGGTGGTCTCGGCCGGCGCCTCCGCCGAGCAGACCGAGCGAACATCAGCGACATACGCGCGGCGCTCCCAGACTGCGTAAGCGATGCCCGCGAGGGCAACGGCACCACCGATCACGATCACGTTGCGGGCGCGGGAAGCCTCCATGGGACAGCCCGCTCATACCACGATCCCGCTGCTTTTTCAGGGTCCGCTGTCCGGGTTGTCGTCCATCTCGATGGTGCGGATGGTGATGACCTTTGGCGCGCCGGAAGCGCTCGGCGCGGTCGCCGCCGCGGTCGCCGTCGGCTTGGCAGCGCCGCGGCGTGAGAGCGCGACCAACGTCCCGACCGCAGCGCTCACGACGAGGACGCCCACCAGGATGCCGACGTAGAACGTCGCGCCGCGCGACGGTGCCGGCGGCGGCACCGGTGGCGCCATCGAAGGCGAAGGCAGCGACGAGAGGATCGGAAGCGAAGGCAGGCCCGGGGGCAGCTGCGATGGCTCGGCGGAGACGTCGGCGTCGTCGAGGTCGACCTGCTGCGCCTGCGGGTCGTCGGCCTCGGCCTCGGCTCCGGCCGGCGACGTGCTGCCATCCGCGTTGGGGTCGGGGTTCTTCATCGACGGCGGGCCTCGCCTGCTGAACATCGCACCACGGCAAGCGTTAGGGAAGGGCTCGGAGTATCCTCGCGACGTGACGCGACTTCATTCCAGGAACTCTTTCCCGTCTCGCGCGCTCGGCGCGCTCGCCCTCCTCGCTGCCGCCGGCGGCGGATGCGGGGGCGCCGGTGCAGGCTCGAAGCTGATGACACCGGAGCCGATGCCGCAACCGGCGTCGGCGCCGACCGCTGCGCAGGCCGCCTCCGCCGTACCGGCGGTCAAGAACGAGGACTTTCTCTATCTCGAGGAGGTCAACGGCGAGAAGGCGCTCGCCTTCGCGCGCGCCCACGACGCGGTCTCCGAGAAGCAGCTCGCCGGCGAGCCCGGCTTCCAGGCGCTCCAGGATCGCCTCTTCGCGATCTACAGCTCGAAGGAGCGCATTCCGTCCCCGCGAATCCAGAACGAGAGCGTGCGGAACTTCTGGACGGACGCCGAGCATCCGCGCGGCCTCTGGCGCCAGACCACGCTTGCTGATTACAAGAAGCCGAAGCCGACCTGGACCACGCTTCTCGATATCGACGCCCTCGGCAAGGCGGAAAACCAGAGCTTTGTCTACCACGGCGCGAGCTGTCTCTATCCACAGTACAAGCGGTGCCTCGTTCATCTCTCGAAGGGCGGCGGCGACTCCGAGATCGTCCGCGAGTACGACGTCGACACGAAGTCATTCGTACCAGGCGGCTTCGTTCTTCCTGAAGCGAAGAGCCGTATTGCCTGGAAGGACCTGAATACCGTCTACGTGGGCATCGATTTCGGTCCCGACACGCTGACCAAGGCTGGATATCCACGTACCGCGCGCGAATGGAAGCGCGGCACTCCGCTGAGCGCGGCGGTGCAGATCTTCGAGGCCAAGGACACCGATGTCAGCGCGAGCTGCAGCCGTGATTTCGATCACGACTGGAAGCGGGACTACTGCGTGCGCTCGATCGATTTCGAGCATCACGAGATCTCGCAGTGGAAGGACGGCAAGCTCCTTCGCCTCGACAAGCCCGAGGACGCCGACTTCGACACGTGGGACGACGAGGTCCTCCTCCGCCTGCGCAGTGACTGGATCACCGGCTCGCCCGCCGTGACGTACAAGAAGGGCAGCCTCATCGCGTCGAGCCTCGACGCTTTCGTGGCCGGAAAGCGCGAGTTTCAAGTGGTCTTCGAGCCCACGAAGAATTCGTCGCTCTCGGGATTCAGCGGCTCCAAGAACCGCATCTTCCTCGATCTCCTCACCGACGTCCGCAGCCAAGTGCTGGTCTTGTCGCGGAAGCCCGGCGACCGGAGCAAGACACGGTGGGTCGCGACTCCGCTCAAGGAGACCGCTGGATCGATCAGCATCGACCCGGCCGATCCTCATCACTCCGACGACACGTGGTTGTGGCTCGAGGACTTCACGGTGCCGCCGACGCTGCTGTCGTGGAACCCGGTGTCGTCGAAGCGGGAGCCGATCAAGCAAAATCCCGCGTTCTTCGAGGCCTCCAACGTCGAGGTGAATCAGTATTTCGCGATATCCAAGGATGGAACGCGGGTTCCCTACTTCGAGATCGGCCGCAAAGGGCGCACCGGGCCGACGCCGACGTTGATCGATGCCTATGGGGGATTCGAGATTTCGCTCGCTCCCGGCTATGCACCGAGCGTCGGCGCCGCGTGGATCGAGCGCGGCGGCGTCTTCGTCCAGGCGAACCTGCGCGGCGGCGGTGAATACGGGCCCGAGTGGCACGAGGCGGCGATGAAGCACCTCCGTCAGAATGCCTATGACGACATGGCGGCCGTCTCCGAGGATGTGCTGCGGCGAGGCGTGGCCGTGCCCAAGATGCTCGGCATCATCGGCGCGAGCAACGGCGGCCTGCTCACGAGCGTGATGCTGGAGCAGCGGCCGGAGCTCTTCGGAGCGATCGTCAGCAAGGTGCCGCTCACCGACATGCAGCGCTACCACAAGCTCCTCGCCGGAGCGTCGTGGATGAGCGAGTACGGCGATCCCGACAACGCCGAGGACTGGGCGGCGCTCTCGAAGTTCTCGCCGCTCCACAACGTGAAGCGCGGCGCGCCCTATCCGCCGATGTTCTTCACGACGTCGACGCGGGACGACCGCGTTCACCCCGGCCATGCCCGGAAGATGGTGGCGAAGCTCGAGGCGCTCGGGCACACGCCGCTCTATTACGAGAACATCGAGGGCGGCCACGGCGGCGCGGCCGACATCAAGCAACGCGCGTACGTCGATGCGCTCGTCTACACGTTCCTCGCCACGCGCCTGGGGCTGACCGTCCCTTGATCCGACCGTTCCTACGGCAATGAGCTGTGGCGGCGCGTGAGGCGCACGCGCAGGCCGCGCTTCGGGCGCAGCGTGACGGAGGGCTCCGGCGTCGGATGCGGGCGTGACAGCACGTCGACGCGGTACGCGCGCGCCAGCGTCGCGAGGATCAGCACCGCCTCCATCTGCGCGAACGCCTGTCCGATGCAGAAGCGCGGGCCGCCGCCGAAGGGAAAATACGCGTAGCGGTGCAGCGTCTTTGCGAGGTCGCCGTCCCAGCGCTCGGGACGGAACTCGTCCGGGCGCTCGAACCACCGCTCGTCACGCTGGATGGCCCAGGGCGAGAACCAGATCTGCTGGCCCTGCGGCACGAGATAGCCGCCGACCTCGACGTCCTCGCGAGCCTCGCGGCCCATCGACCACGCCGGCGGATACATGCGCAGCGATTCGGCGATGACGTGCGAGGCGTAGCGGAGCTTCGGCAGGTCCGCGACGGTGGCCGCGCGATCGCCGAGCACCGTGTCGAGCTCGCGCGTGAGCTTCGCGGTGACCGCCGCATGCTGCGAGAGGAGCAGCCACGTCCACGAGAGATTTAGCGCCGTCGTCTCGTGACCCGCGAGGAAGATGGTCATGCACTCGTCGCGGACCTGCTTGTCGGACATGCGCGTGCCGTCCTCGTCCTGCGCGTGCAGGAGCATCGAGAGGAGATCGATGGTCTCTCCCTCTCCGCTCCTGCGACGCCCTTCGATGAGGCCGTAGATGATCGAGTCGAGCTTTTCCACGGCGCGACCGAAGCGACGACGGCTTGGCGTCGGGAGCCGCGCGAGCACTGGAAAGAAGAGCTCCAGCGGATCCGAGACCACCGAGATGACGGCCTCCAGGGCGACCGCCACCTCCTCCGCCTGGTCTCCGACGTTCGCGCCGAAGAGCGTCTCGGCGACGATCTCGAGGGTGAGCGTCATCATGTCCTTGTGGACGTCGCGGA
>JAYTOQ010000932.1:0-3554 GCA_043747665.1 Polyangiaceae bacterium
GGGAAGACGTTTTTCATCGCCCACTGCGCGGTCCCCTCCGCCCAGAAGCGATCGAGCTGCGAGTCGTACGCGTTCTGCACCGCGTGGAAGAGCTCGTGCGCCACGACGGTCTGGAATCCCTCTGCGATGGTCGGGTAGCCGCGCCCCTTGAACGTCGACTCGGCGAGCACGAAGCTGCTGCACGCGCGGCCGGTGCACGCCTCGGGGATGGTGGTGCCGTCGGCGCCGTTGAACGCCACGAGATAAACGTCGAGCTTGCCGTCGCCGCCGTTCGACGTGCAGCTCGCGTCGCTGGGCGGGGCCTTGAAGCCCATCTCCGCGTACTTCGCGAGCGCCTTGTCGCCGACGTCGGCCGCGAGCGCCACGGTGTCGGGCACGCCGTCGCCGCGCGTCGACGCCGGGTCGACGGCATTCGGGCCGGTGGTTGCATAGTGCACGCTCACCTTCGCGCCGGCGAACGCCTTCACCACGTCGGCGCCGTACGAATAGCTCTGAAAACCCGCAGGATCAGTGGGGCGGCCCTGGCAGCCCGCGGCATGCGCGCGTACCGCCGCGAACAGCGAGACGACCACGACCGCGCCGCTTGCGAGCGCCACGCCCCTCTTCATAGAGCGGTGACCTGGAGGATGAAGTAGCCGCTGGTCGTGCCCATGCCGCCGTCCGGCGTGCCGTCGTAGGCCTTGATGCGGACCTTGTACTTCTTGCCGGTGCCACCCCGGACCACGTAGGTCACGTCCTTCGGCGACGGGATGTGCGTGACCTGATCGTAGTCGTACCAATCGTCGAAGGTCGTGCTGACGGTCTGCGTCTGATCCAGCTGTGGGTTGCAGTCGGCGTCGAAAAATTTCTCGATGAAGAGCGGCTCGCCATTCGCCGACGCGGCGTCGACCGAGGAGAACGTCTTCGCGATCTGCGCGGCGCCCCCCTTCCCGGCCCCGGCATCGCCGCTGTTCGTGAAGATCTTGTCGCGCTTGAAGGCGAGGTCCCACGCCGTCGACATCGAAGCCGTCGTGTCAGTCACGGCGACCTTCGTGCCCGCGACGAGGTCGACGTAGATGCGCGGGTTCTTGATGGCGTTGTTGATGCCCCCCGCGGACGCGTCGACGTAGAGCGTCTTCACCCCGTTGCTGTCGCTCACCACCGACACGGTGCCGCTCGACGTCTTGTCGATGGGGACCAGCAGCTGATCGCGCGCCGTCGTGCACGACGTGACCCCGGACGAGGCTTCGCTCAGGGGGCCGTCGGCGGTGCCGCCGGCATCCGCGCCGGGGTCGCCGCTGCTGCTGCCGCCGTCGGCGGTGCTCGTGGTGTTGGTGGCGCTGCTGCACGCGGCAAACATGCCGATGGCGGGCACCGAGACGAGGAGCAGCACGAAGCGATTCATCATGGGGTCTCTCTTGATTCGAGGCTTACTTCACGGATTTGACGCGCATCGCGATGGTGCCGGGAGACGTGCCGGTGGCGCCGTCGAAGCGCGCGAACCCGACGAGGTACTTCGAGGTGCCGTCGGCGCCCTGCACGAGCCATGCGGCCTTCGACGGCGCGACCGGGTTGGCGCCGAGCTCGAGCCACAAGGTGCCGAACGCGCTGACCACGCGATCGCCGCGGAACGGCTGACCGGCGAGGGAGGCTGCGTTGACGCCGTCGAAGCGGGCCTGCTCACTCTCGGGCGTCTTCTGCACGACGTCGGAGAGCTTCTCGGTCGGCGAGCTCGCCGCGTCGAGATCGACGGCTCCGACGCCGCGTGGTCCGCCGACCTCGCCGTTGACGCTGATGTCCTCGCGGCGAAAGCAGAGATGCCACGCGCTCGACACGCGCGCCTCGGCAGGCGTCAGCATCATGCGCGCGCTGGTGCCGAGATCGAGGCACTCGCTCTTCGCGGTGGGCATCGCGGTGGTACCGCCGGCGGTGCCATCGACGTCGGCGAGGTCGTGGATGGGCCCGCTGCCGGTCGCCGTGACCTCGGCCCAGCGAACGCGATAGAGCGCGGACGTGGGCGCGCCGTTGCGAAGACCGTAATAGTCGAGGACCTGCACCTTGTACTGCTTCGCGCCGTCCTGAATGCCGTAGACGTGAAACCGCGTGTATAGTGCATGGTTCGCGGCGGCCCCGCCGTAGTACCACCACCGGATGAACGCGCCGCCGGTCGTGTCCGCCGAGAGGAACGGCGGCGTGGGGGCGGTCTCGCCGAGGAACACGATCGAGTCGTTCGGGCCGAATGCGGCGGCGTTGCCCGGCCCCGAAGGACCGCCGTTCGTGAAGACGTCCAGGCCTTCGAACGCGAGGTCCCACGCCTTGTCGGTCTTCGGATCCGCCGGAGCGACGACGGCGGGCGGGCTCGCGAGCTTCACGAAGACGCGCCCGGTCGACGGGACCATGACCGACAGCTGCTTCGAGCTGGTGAACGTATTGTCCCCGCCGTCGTCGCCCGCGTCCGCGGCCGTAGCCGGCATCGCCTTCGACGCGGCGCTGTCGCTGCAGGCGGGCGCGAGCACCGCCGTGAGAAGGATCGCCGACAGCGGCGCGCGCGACGCGAGGACGTCGAGCTTTCGAAGCATCATCGTGAGGTTCATTCGTCCTCCCAGGGGAAGTCGGCCTTCAGGCCCACGTAGAGGATACGCCCCAGCGGCGACCGTGTGTCACCGACGCGCCCGGGATCCTGCTTCACGTTCGTGAGGTTGAGGGAGCCAACGTAGAGCTGCGACTTCGTCCAGAGCTCGCGGGCCACGCGCACGTCGAAGTTCTCGTAGCCCGGTGCTCGAGTCTCGCCCTTGTCGTCGCTGCTCAAAAAGGAGTTGGTCACGATTCGTGCTCGCGCGTAGAGCTCCATCTTCCACCCCGGCTCGACGCGCAACGACACAGTCACGGCGTGCGGCGGACGTCCGGGCAGCGGCTGATCGTTCACGTCGTCACGCGTCCAGGTGTAAGCGTAGCTGGATTCTGCGCGCAGGAAAGGCAGCGGCTTGAACGCCGCGTCGACCTGTCCGCCGGCGGTGCGAGCCTTGCCGAAGTTCGTGTACCGGTACGAGGCCACGCCGTTGTCGTTGGTGCCGTGGCCGAGGTCGAGATCGATGAGGTCGTCGACCCAGTTCTCGTACACCGAGCCGCGGAACGTCATCGTCTTCGATGGCGTCACCGAGAGATCGGCGTTCACTCCCCACGACTGCTCGGGCTTGAGGTCCTGGTTGCCGAAGATCTTGTAGCCGAAGGCCGAGTGATCGAACGCGAAGCCGAGCTCCTTCGCGCTGGGCGCACGGAAGCCGCGCCCACCGGCGGCGCGGAGCGTCACGACCTCCGAGATGCGCCAGGCGGTAGCGAGCCGCGGCGCGAGTGACGAGCCGTAGCGCGTGTGCGCTTCGAAGCGCGCGCCGGGCATCACCGTGAGGTCACCGAATTTCCACGCCGCCTGCGCGTAGAGCGCGCCGATGCCGTACGAGAGCGGGGTCACCTCCGGCATCGTCGTGGTGATGGGCCCCGACGAGGCGCTCTCGGTCTTCGTGATGTCCTGCTCGAAGTGCTCGGCCTCGGCGCGCGCTCCCATCACGTACGTGCGC
>JAYTOQ010000933.1:0-9973 GCA_043747665.1 Polyangiaceae bacterium
CTCTACGCGCAGGCGAACGACTGGGAGGGCCTCGTCGAGGTGCTCTCCGGCGCCGCGGATCGCAGCACCGATCTCTCGCTCAAGGTCGATCTCTCGTTCCGCGCAGCGTCGCTCTACGAGCAGCAGCTCAAGGCGCCAGAGCGCGCCTTCCGCGCCTACGAGCGCGTGCTCTCCGTTCGTCCCGACGATCGGCGCGCCGCCGCCGCGCTCGTGCCGCTCTATGAGGCCGAGGAGAAGTGGACGCGCCTGCCGTCGCTCTACGAGGTTCTCCTCGCGCACGTAGACGGCTCGGGCGCCGCTGGAGGAACGGCCTCGCCGGCCGTCGCTGCCGCCGAGAAACGTGCACTCTACAAGAAGCTCGCCATCGTCACCGGGCACAAGCTCGCCGACAAGGCCGCGGCGTTCCGCTACGCGGTGAAGGCGTTCGAGCTCGCTCCTTCCGAGCCGGCCGCGGTGCGCGAGCTCGAGGAGTGGGCCCGCGCGTCCGGCGAGTGGCAAGGCTTCGTCGATGCGCTCACCGTGCGCGCGGATGCCGAAGGCGCCGACTACGACGAGCGACGCGCGCTGCGCCTGAAGCTCGCCGAGGTCTCCGCCACCCACACCGGCAGGAGCGACGACGCCATCGGGGCGTACCGCGAGCTCATCATCACGAACGAGCAGGACGAACAGGCGATTACTGCGCTCGACCGCCTCCTTCGCGCGGCACCCGATCGTCGCGACGATCTACGCTGGCTCTTCCGCCTGCGCGTGAACCGCGCTCCCGGCTCCGAGGCGCGCATCGCGATGCTCTCCGAGTGGGCGCTCCTCGAAGAGGAGGCGTTCGGGGCTCCCGATCAGGCGATCACGCTCTACCGCGAGATCCTCGGGCTCGACGACCGTCACGTCAGCGCGCTCCGGGCGCTCGGTCGCCTTCTGCTCGCGGCGGGTGACGCGGAGGCAGCGGCCAAGGTCCTCCAGCAGGAGCGCGATCTCGAGGAGGGCGGATCTCGCGTCGCGCGCGAGATCGAGCTGGCGCGGCTCTACATGGGCCCGCTGAAGAAGCCGCTCGAGGCGCTGGCCGCCGCCAAGCGCGCCCTCGAGCTCGCCCCCAACGACGCGCAGGTGATCGCCGTCGTCGAGGAGCTGATGCCCCTTTCGGAGACGCGCGCGCGCGCCGCCGTCATCCTCGAAGAGGCCTACGCCGCGACCGGCGCGTGGGCGAAGCAAGGTGACGTCCTCGCCGTGCTCATCGCCACCGCGCCGTCGAAGGCCGACCGGCTCGCGCTCCATCTCCGCCTCGCCGAGGTGAAGCAGAAGCTCGGCGATCACGCCGGGGCCTTCGACGTCGTGTCGCGCGCCGCGCAGGACTCTCCCGCGGAGCTCGAGCTGTGGGATCGTCTCAGTGTCCTCGCCAACAAGACGCATCGCACGCAGCAGTTCGTCGATGCCATCGCGCAGGCGGTCCCCGAGAAGGGCGAGACCGGCCTGCCCCCGCACGTGGAGATCGACCTCGCCGAGCGCGCCGCCACGCTCTTCGACGAGATGCTCGGCGAGATCGACCGGGCCACGCCGTATCTCGAGCGTATCCTCGCGCGCGATCCGTCGAACGAGCGCGCGTTCGTCCGCCTGAAGCAGATCCTCACCACGCGGGAACGCTGGATGGATCTCGAGGCCCTCTACGAGCGCGTCCTCGGCGCGACCGAGGACGCCAACCGCCGCGCCGACCTCCTCGCCGAGGTCGCGATCATCGCCGAGGAGATCACCGGCGACGCCAACAAGGCGATTCACTACTACGAGCGAATCCTCGAGCTCGAGCCCGGTCACGATCAGGCCATCTACGCGCTCGACAAGCTCTACGCGGGGCAGGAGCGCTGGCAGAACCTCGCCGACCTCCTCCAGCGACGCCTGTCGCTCGCGGGCTCGGGGGACACGTCGAACCTGAAATTGCGGCTCGGAACGCTGCTCATGAATCGCCTCGGCGATCCCAAGGCGGCGCTCAACTACCTCGAAGAGGTGGTGGCTGCCGACTCCTCGCTGCGTGATGCACGCGAGCTCGTCGAGAAGTGCCTCACGCATCCGGACCTCCGGCAGCGAGCCGCCATCATCCTGGAGGGCGTCTACGCCGAGCGCGAGGAGATGCGCGACCTCGTTCGCATCCTCGAGGTCCGCCTCGAGTTCGTGACCGACGACGTCGAGCGCCGCGATCTGCTTCGGCGCATCGCCGAGCTGCGCGACGAGCGCCTCACCGACGACAAGGGCGCCTTCGAGGCCTACGCGCGCCTGCTGCCGCTCGCGCCTGGCGACGTCGAGGCTCGCACGCGCTTTCTGGAGATCGCGCAGCGGCTCGATCGTCTCGACGACGCCGCCGAGGTGGTGCTCGTCGCTGCCAAGAACGCCGAGTCGCCCCAGCCTCGCGCCGAGCTCCTCTCCGAGGTCGCGAAGGTCTACGAGGGGAGCGAGCAGGCCGATCGCGCCGAGTCCATCTACCGCCAGATCATGGATCTCGCGCCGGACGACCCGACCATCGCGCTGCCTGCAGTTCGGGCGCTCGAACGAATCTACGTGGCGCGCGGCAAGAACCGCGACCTCGCGGATGTGCTCCTGGTCCAGGTGAAGCTCGAAGAGGCGGTCCCCGTGCGGCGCGAGCTGTACGCGCGCCTCGGCGCGCTCCTCGAGGACGACCTGAAGGACGACGCCGCGGCGATCTCGGCCTGGAAATCCAGGCTCGAGGACGATCCCGCCGACGAGAAGGCGCTCGCCGCTCTCGACCGGCTCTACGAGCGAGGCGGCGATCACCGCGCGCTCGTCGACGTGCTCCGCGTCCGCGAGCGACAAGCCGACGGAGGCGAAGCGCGCAAGGCGCTGATGATCCGCACCGCGCAGGCCCTCGGCGACCGTCTCGCGGACGTGCCGGAGGCGATCCTCGCGTATCGCTCGGTGCTCGACGACTTCGGCGCCGACCGCGCGGTGCTCGGCGCGCTCGTGAAGCTCTACGAGAAGGCCGAGCAGTGGCCCGACCTCGCGGAGACGCTCGAGGCCGAGCTCGGGCTCCTGGAGACGACGGACGCCGAGGCCGATCGGATCGCGCTCCTCACCAAGCTCGGCGACGTGCGGCGCAAGCGGCTGGTCGAGATCGACTCCGCCATCGACGCTTATCGCCAGGCGCTCACGCTCGATCCTGCGAATGTCGCCGCGCGCTCGGCGCTCGAAGAGCTCCTCGATCAGGACACGCAGGTCGCCGCGCGCCGCGAGGCAGCGGAGATCCTGCGGCCGCTCTACGAGGCCGCCGGACATGACGCCAAGCTGGTACGTGTCCTCGACATCCAGGTCGAGAGCGAGTCGGATCTCGAGACGCGGCTCGGCCTCTATGCGCGCGCCGTACAGGTCACCGAGGGCCCGCTCGCGGAGCCCGCGAAGGCCTTTGGGTACGCGGCCAAGGCGCTGCGCGAGTCCGCCGGAGACCCCGCCGTCACGACGTGGATCGCGCATGCCGAGCGACTCACCGAGCGAACCGGCGCCTACGCCGACCTGGTCCAGCTCTATCGCGACGTGGTCCCGGATGTTCTCGACGAGGAGCAGCAGGTCGCGCTCACGCTCCGCATCGCCGAGGTGGCGCGGACCAACCTCGCGGACGCCGCGCTCGCGAAGCAGTACTACAAGCGTGTCCTCGAGCTGCGTGCCGACGACGCTCGCGCGCTCCTCGCCCTCGAGCAACTCCACGAAGAGGGTGGCGAGCACGAGCCGCTGCTCGAGGTCCTCAAGCGCCGCGCCGAAGTCGCGCCCGATGACGCGGCGAAGCGCGTCATTTTCTACAAAGAAGCGCGCATCTGCGACGAGGCCCTCCAGGACCGCGATCGCGCGGTCTCCGCCTACGAGCAGATCCTCGAGCTCGGCATGGACGCGCCCGCGGTCACCGCGCTCGAGCGCCTCTACACCGCCTCTTCGCGCTGGGGCGATCTCGTCTCGCTGCACGAGCGCGAGCTGTCAGCGGAAGGCACGACGCGCGAGCGGCGCGCCGCGCTCCGTCACGCGCTCGGTCGCATTCACGAGAAGGACCTCGGCGAGATCGATCGCGCCTTCGAGGAGTACGCCGAGGCCCTCCGCGAGGAGAGCGGCCACGCGCCGACCATCGCGTCTCTCGAGCACCTGATGACGCAGAAGGCGACCGCCGGTCGTGCGCGAGCGGCCGAGATGCTCGAGCAGGTGTACCTCGCTCGGCTCGACTGGCGGAAGGTGCTGGGCGCCATCGAGGCCCGTCTCGAGGGCAGCGAGGATCCGGAGGAGCGCCGCACGCTGCTCCGTCGGCTCGCCAAGCTGCACGAAGAACAAGAGGAGAACTACAAGGCGGCACTCGAGGTCACCGCGAAGCTGCTCGCGGAGGACGTCACCGAGGAGACCACGTGGGCCGAGCTCGAGCGGCTGGCGCGCGTCGCCAACGCCGAGGATCGGCTCGCCGAGATCTACGCTGCCGAGCTCGATAAGATCGCGAGCGACGAGCCGGGAACGGCGCGTCTCGCGTATCGCACCGGCGAGCTCTTTGAGCTGCAGAAGCAGTCGGCGCGGGCGCTCCAGTTCTATCGCCGCGCGTACACGTTCTCGCCCGAGGAGGAGCAGAACGCGTTCCGCGCCATCGACCGCCTTCTCGCCCAAAGCGCGAAGCCCGCGGAGCGTGTCGCGCTCTATCGCGATGCCCTCGAATACCGCAGCGAGGCCGCCGATCGGGTGGCGACGCTCGCCGCGGTGGCCGCCATCGAAGAGCAGGAGCTCTCCGACGACGAGGCGGCCATCACCACCTACCGGTCGATCCTCGAGATCGACGAGACCGACACGCCGGCGCTCGATTCGCTCGCGCGCCTCTATGCGCGGCGCGAGCGCTTCCGCGATCTCGCCGACCTCCATCGCCGACGCGCCGAGCAGAGCGCGCTGCCCGAGGAAGAGGCCAAGTGGCGCCTCGCCCTCGGTCGCGTCCTCCAGGACAAGCTCGACGAGACGGCGGGCGCCATCGACGAGCTCGAGGCGGTTTTCGCGCTGGTTCCGCCGCAGGGCGTCGACGCGTCCGCGGGAGGCCGCGGCGACGTCTATCGCTCCGCGGTGACCACGCTCGAAGGCCTCGTCGCCATCGACGCGCATCGCGGACGCGTCGTCGACATCCTCCGTCCCATCTACGAGCAGGCTGACGACTGGCGGAAGCTCGTCGTCGTCGCCAAGCATCGCTTCGCCCTCGCCACGACGCCGGGTGACAAGGTCGCCGTGCTCCGCGAGACCGCGAAGCTCCTCGAGGAGCGCGGCAGCGATCTCGACAAGGCGTTCGTCTGCCTCAAGGACGCCTTCATCCTCGATCCCGACGATGGCGACACGCGCGAGGAGCTCGACCGCGTCGCGGTCTCCACGGAACGCTGGGACGATCTTGCAGATGCCTACGAACAAGGCATCGCGAAGATCGACGGCATCGGTCAGCGCGAGCTGATCGAGGCCCTCGCGAAGCTCCACGACAAGCGCCGCGACGACCCGCGCAAGGCCCTCGAGGCCTGGGATCGCCTCTTCCGCCTCGACGAGAGCGATTCCCGTCCGCTCGACGAGATGGACCAGCTGGCCACGTTGCTCAGCGACTGGTCGACGCTCGTCCGCGTCCTCGCCAAGCGCGCGGAGCTCACGAACGACGACGAGGAGCGCGCGAGCCTGTGGCGCCGCATCGGCGAGGCTCGTCGCGACATGCTCGACGACGTCCAGGGTTCGATCGACGCGTACGAACGCGCCCTCGAGCTCGAGCCGAACAGCGCCTGGACCCTCGACAACATGATCGCGCTCTACGAGGACCGCAAGGACGCCGCGCGCCTCGTCGACCTCTATCGACGCCGCGTCGAGCTGTGCGGCGAGGCCGACGAGGACCTGAAGCATCGCCTCCTTCTCGACGCCGCCCGCTGCTACGAGGTCGGTCTCAACGACCGCCGCGAGGCGGTGGTGCTGCTCGGTCAGGCACTCGCGACGAAGCCCGGCGACGCCGAGGTCATGCAGCGTCTCTCCGGCCTGTACGAGGCCGAGAAGATGTGGCCGGAGCTGCTCGACAATCTGCGCGCGCAGGTCGAGATCGCCGCCGATGCCGCCGCCAGGGCGGTACTCACGCGTCGGATCGGCAAGCTCCTCGCCGGCGAGCTCGAGGATCACGGCAAGGCCCTCGAGGCCTTCCGCGAGGTCCTCGCCAACGGCTACGACGACGAGGCCGCGCAGGCGGTCCGCGAGATCGGCGAGTCCCGCGACGAGCTCCGTCGCGAGGCTGCCGACATCCTGGAGCCCGTGCTCCGCGCGGCAGGGAAGTTCGAGTCGCTCGCAGAGGCGCTCGAGATGCGCCTCCGCGCGCAGACCGAGCCCGCCGAACGGGCAGCGACGCTGAAGGCGATCGCGCTCGTCTCCGAGACCTCGCTCTCCGACCTCGGCCGCGCCGAGGCCGCGCTCCTGCGTGCGCTCGCGGAGCAGCCACAGGACGCCGACCTGCACACCGACGTCGAGCGCGTCGCGTCGCTGCTCGGCAAGCCCGGGTGGGAGCGCTACGCCGATGCCCTCGGTGAGCGCGCCGCTTCGATCTTCGATGCGAAGATCACCGCAGGGCTGTTTTTCCGGCTCGGCACCGTCGCCGAGACGCACCTCTCCGAGCTTCCGCGAGCCGCGGAGGCGTATGCTCGCGCCGCGGAGCAGGGCGGAGACAACGTCGAGGTACTGACGGCGCTCGAGCGCGTGCACGCGAGTCTCGAGGACACGCGCTCGCTGGTCGACGCCATCGAGCGTCGGATCGCCATCGAGTCGGGCGTCGCCGAGCAGGCCGATCTCTACCATCGACTCGCGAGCCTCCAGATCGGCGCCCTCGAGGACAAGGCCCAAGGCCTCGCCACGCTTCGTCTCGCGCTGGAGCGCGTGCCCGACCACGACAAGAGCCGCACATCGGTGGAGAAGCTGCTCGCCGACGACGCGCTCTTCGACGACGCATTCGACACGCTCGAAGGCGTCTACCGCACGACGAGCCGCGGAGCCGATCTCGGTCGGCTCTACGCCCGTCGCGTCGACCGCGCCGAAGGTGTGCGCGGTCGCACGCGTGCTCGTCTCGAGCTCGCTCGCGTCCTCGAGAACGAAGGCGCCGACGCGCCGGCTGCGCAGCGTGCCGTCGAGGCCGCTGTCATCGAAGATCCGGAGGACGAGAACGTGCTGACCGAGCTCGAGCGGCTCGCCGAGAAGACGCGCGGCTGGCCGAACGCCGCCGACGCGCTCGCTCGCGCCCTCGATGCTGCCGACAAGGCCGCGAAGCTGCAATCCAGCCAGAACCTCGCTGCGGCCGCGAGCGGCGGGGGCGGGGAGCTGTGGGCGCGGCTCGGCAAGTGGCGCCGTGATCGTGTCGAGGATCCGCGCGGCGCAGAGCTCGCCTTCACTCGCGCGCTCGATCTCGATCCGGAGAACGTCGAGCTGGTGCGCTCCCTCGAGGAGCTGACGCGTGCGCCCGGTCGCGAGCGCGATCGCATCGCTGTCTTGCGAAGGCTCGGGCGCCTCGAAGGCGAGCCTGCGAAGAAGCAGGAGATCGCGAGGGAAGCTCTGGAAATGGCGGAGAACGTCGTCGCCGATCCGCGCCTCGCCGAGGAGGTCCTGCGAGAGCTGCTCGCCGACAACGAGGGCGACGCGTGGGCGGCGGAGGAGCTGACGCGTCTCCGTCACGACGCGGGCGATCACGCGGAGGTGGTGTCGCTGCTCCTGAAACGCGCCGAGGCGCAAGCCGACGCAGCGCTGGCCGTCGAGCTGCGCCACCGCGCGGCCGATGTCGCTTCGACGAAACTGAAGGATCGCGACCGCGCCATCGCGCTCTACGAGGAGATCCTCGATCAAGAGCCGACCGACGTGAAGGCCCAGGAGCGCCTCCGCGCGCTCTATGACGAGCTCGGCAAGTACAACGAGCTCGCCAAGCTGCTCGGGCTGCTCGTCGACAACGCAAAGGCGCCCGAGGCTCGCGCGACGCTGCGGATCGATCTCGCGAAGCTCCAGCTGGAGAAGTTCGAGAACCCTCGCGACGCTGCCGACACGCTGCGCGCGGTGCTCGACGAGGATCTCGATCACGAGGTCGCGGCCCGGGAGCTAGCCTCGAACTACGAGAAGAGCGAGCGCTTTTCCGAGCTGGCCGAGCTGTGGACGCAGCTCGTCGAGCGCGCGCGCGTGCGCGGCGATTCGGCGCTCGAGCTGACGCGCATGATCACCCTCGCCGAGATCGTCGAAGGGCGCGTGAAGGACGCGGGCGCTGCGCTGAAGGCCTACGAGGACGTCCTCTCGAAGGACGCGACGCATCGTCAGGCGCTCGAGGCCGTCGCGCGCCTCGCCGAGGAGCGCGGAGCCTGGGACAAGGCAGCTGGTGCGCTCGCCACCATCGTCGAGACATCGTTCGGCGACGAGGCGGTGGCAGTGGCGCTGCGCCTCGCGAAGGCCCGCGAGGAGATCGGCGACGACGCCGGTGTCGAGCAGGCACTGAAGCGCGCCCTCGAGGAGAAGCCGAAGGAGGTGAACGTCCGCGCTCGCCTCGCTCAGCTTTACGAGAAGACGAAGAAGTGGCCCGAGCTCGCGCAGCTGCTCGTCGGCGACGCCGACATCCTCCGCGACGAGAATCCCTACGAGCCGCCGGCGGTCATCGAGATCACGGGAGCGCCGTTCCGCGGCTCGATCGCGCCCGGCGGATTGATGGCTTCCGCCGCCGGCGGTACCGTCGCGCCTCCGGGCGCGACGTTACCGCCGCCACCCGCGGCGGTGGTCGAGCAGGTGAAGCTTCTGCGCCGCGCCGCGCAGATCCACATGAGCGAGCGCAAGGAGCCGGACGACGCCGTTCCGATCCTCGAGCGCGTCTCCCGCCTCGTCCCTCAGGATCGCGAGCTCATGTTGCTGCTCGTCGATGCCTACACAGCAGCCAAGCGCGATCGCGATGCCGCCTCCGTGCTCGAGCGCGTCATCGCCTCGTTCGGCAACCGGCGAACGAAGGAGCTCTCGCTCTACCACCACCGCCTCGGGCGCGCGCTCGCGACGCTCGGGGACAAGGACGTCGCGCTGCAGCAGCTCGACATGGCCTTCAAGATCGACCCGGGATCCATCGAGGTACTGCGGGATCTCGGCGTTCTCGCGCTCGAGGCAAACGACCTCGACCGCGCGCAGAAGACCTTTCGCGCGCTGCTCCTCCAGCGCCTCGACGCGTCGAGCGGCATCTCCAAGGGCGAGGTGTTCTACTACCTCGGCGAGATCTGCATGAAGCAAGGCGACAAAGTGAAGGCGGTCCAGATGCTGGAGCGCGCCGTCGAGAACGAGCCTTCGCTCACGCGCGCGAAGACCATGCTCTCGGACCTCAAGAGCTGACGACATCGATGCGAGCGCTGCTCCGGAGCGCGATGGGGCTCGTGCTCGGCGGCGTCGCGCGGGTCTGGCTCGCGACGCTGCGGCTACGGGTGGTGACCCATCCGGCGCTGGCGCAGCACGGTGACGTGCCGTGGGTGCTGTCGTTCTTCCACGGCGCGCAATGGCCGCTGCTCGCGTGGAAGCGGCGGCGGCCCACGCTCGTCATGGTGAGCCACTCCGCCGACGGCGCCATCCAGGCGCGGGCGCTCGGGCTGCTCGGCTTCCGCGTCGTGCGCGGATCCTCGTCGCGCGGAGGAGCGCGCGGTCTCGCGGCCATCGTGCGCGGCCTCCGTCGCGGCGACGTCGACGCGGCCTTCGCGGTCGACGGTCCGCGCGGTCCCTACGGCGCTCCCAAGCCGGGCGCAGCGCTCGCGGCGCAGCGGTCGGGCGGTGTCCTCGTGCCGATGGGAAGCGCGGTGGCGAGCGGCAAGACATTCGTGCGCGCGTGGGACCGCTTTGTCCTCGCCTGGCCGTTCGCGCGCGCGGTCGTCGTGCTCGGGGCTCCCATCGACGCAGCCGCCATGACCTCGGACGACGCGATCGTTGCGCTACGCAACGGCATCGTCGAGGCCCAGACAGCCGCCGC
>JAYTOQ010000934.1:0-7596 GCA_043747665.1 Polyangiaceae bacterium
GCTCACCGGCGGCGCTGCGCCGGCGAATCTCCAAAACGATACGCTGCTCTTCTCGTCGACGGTCCTCGGAACGAAGATCGAGAAGGGCGTCCCCGTCACGTGGGAGTAGCTCGGTCGGCGCGGTAGGTCACGTGCGCGAGCTCGTCGTCGTCGCTACCTCAGTAGCAGCCGACGAGCTCGCCCTTCACGGCGCACTTCTCTTGCTTCTTGCACTTGTCGTCGCCGACGAACTTCTTGCCGACGCATTTCACGATCTGCTTCTCGTCCGGCGCGCACGCGTAGTGACCCTCCTTGTCGCAAGGGTCACCGGGGTTCGCGATCGAGTCGTCGCACTCCACCTTGAAGCCGGTGTTCTTGTCGCCGGTCACGCGGCAGGCGTTCTTGCCCTTGCAGTTGCTCGCGACGACGAACTTCTGGCTCCGGCACACGAGCGCCGTCTTCTTGTCGGGTGAGCACGCGTAGTCGTCTTCCTCGCGGCAGGCGTCACCGGTGTTGGCGATGCTGTTGTCGCAGGTGACCTTCTTCGCCTCCATCGCGCAGTTGCGTTCGCCGAGGCAGGACTGCACGAAGGTCCAATGGTTCTTCGTGCACTCGAGCATGCCCTTCTTGTCGCTGCTGCAGACGTAGTCGTTGGCGAGGTTGCAGACGTCCTTGTCCTCGGCGACGGTCTGGTCGCACGGGAACTCTACGCCCACCTTGGAGCAGCCGGCGGCGCCGCGGCACGTCATGTCCTCCCACTTGCCGTCGTGGCAAACGAGCGCGGCCTTGGCGTCGACGCAGACCTCCTTCATCTCGATCTTGCAGCCAGCGCCCGCCTTCGGCTTGCAGCCACCGAGGAGCTCGGCGGTCGCACCGCCGACGAGGCACACGAAGAGGAGAGACCGCGTCATCGACGCGATGGTATTCAACACCGGCCTCTCTTGCCCAGATTTGCGGGTCGGGTCGGGTCGCTCAGCGACGGCGCCGCGCGGTCACACCGGTGGGATCCGCCTTGTCGGGCGCGCCCTCGAGCAGCGTCGCGAACGTGATGGGCTGGCCGCCGAACCGACCCTTGGCATCGAGCAAGATGGATTCGAGGCCACGGCGGCGCTCCGCGGCGCGATCCGGAAATAGCGTCGGCTGCACCGCGCCCGGCCCGATGTCCTGCGCCGAGACGCCAGTGAGCCGGATGCGCGCGCCGTCGAGGGGGAAGCGCTCGAGCAGCTCGAGGCTGACGTCGTGCAGCGTGGTGGTGTCGCTGGCGGGCTCGCGCAGGGTCTTTCGTCGCGTCAGCAGCGTGAAGTCCGCGTACTTCAGCTTGACGACGATGGCTCCGGCCGTCAGCCCCTGCTCGGTGAGCCGCTCGGCCACGCGCGCCGCATGCGAGAGGAGCGTGCGCCCGATCGCCGTCTTGCTTGTGAGATCCTCGTCATACGTGCACTCTGCACCGATCGACTTGGCATCGCGATCGGGCTCGACCTCGCGGACGTCGATGCCGCGCGCGAGGTCGCGCACGTCCGAGCCCCACGCGCCGAGGACCCGCTCGAGCGCGTCCGGCTTGGCGCGCGCGAGATCGCCGAGCGTCGCGTAGCCGAGGCGACGGAGCGTCGGCGCGGTCTTCGGTCCGATGCCCCACATGCGCTCGAGCGGCAGCGGGGCAAGGAACGCGGCGACGTCGGGACCGACGAGCGTGAGGCCGTCGGGCTTGTTCATGTCGCTGGCGATCTTCGCGGCGAACTTGCACGACGCGACGCCCGCGGAGCAGGTGAGGCCGGTCACGTCGAAGACGTCCTTGCGAATGCGACGCGCGATGCTTTCACCGTCGCCGAACAGCGAGCGGCTGCCGGTGACGTCCAGGAACGCCTCGTCGATGGAGAGCCCCTCCACGAGCGGCGTGTAGTTGTTGAAGATCTCGAAGACCTGACGGCTCACCTCCTGATAGCGACCGCCCTTCGGCGACACCACGATCGCCTGCGGGCAGCGACGGAGAGCCTCGGCCATCGGCATCGCCGACTTGCAGCCGAAGACGCGCGCCTCGTACGACGCGGCCGCGACGACCCCACGACGCGCCGCGCCGCCCACGAGCACCGGCTTACCGCGGAGCTCGGGGTCGTCGTGCTGCTCGACCGACGCAAAGAACGCGTCCATGTCGACGTGGAGGATCTCGCGCAATTTCTGCTGGTTCCGTGACGTCCCTTACAAAGAATTACAACCTTTCACGGGTTTCGGACGGGGGTTTTCGCGGCCCGAGCGTCGATACGTTATGAAGAGTGCAGTGACCAGCGTAGCCAGGCGGCGAGGACGCGCTCGCGTCGTGATGTTCGTGATGGCGGTCTGCGCGTTCTTCCTCGCGGGCCCGGCAGCGCATCATGCCCGCGCGACGACGTTGCTCCTCTCCTTCTCCGATCCCCAGGCCAAGCCCGTGGTGACCGAGGAAGAGCTCACCATCGACGTGCCGGCATCGAAGGCCGGCGCCGCGCGCACGGTAAAGGCGCGCATGTTCTCGCCGCCGGGTGGGACCCCGAAGGATCGACCGGCGGTCGTGCTCGTCCACGGCGTGCAGTACCTCGGCATCGAGGAGCCGCGGCTCCAGCGCTTCGCAAAGTCGGTGGTCAGCGCAGGCATCGTGGTGCTGACGCCGCAGGTCGACGAGCTCGCGGATTACGAGGTGTCGGCGCGATCGATCGAGACGGTGGGCGCGGCCATCCAGGCGCTGCGTGCGAGGACCGGCGGCTTGGCGAAGGTGGGTCTCATGGGAACCAGCTTCGGCGGCGGCGTCTCGCTGCTCACCGCCGCCGATCCTCGCTTCGCCGACGACGTCGCGTTCGTGGTGGCCATCGGCGCGCACGATGATCTCGCGCGCGTCTCGGGCTTCTTCGCGAACGACGCGATCGAGGAGGTCACCGGGACGACGAAGAAGCTCCACGCCCACGGCTACGGCGCGACGGTCCTCGTCTACACGCACGCCGAGGACTTCTTTCCCGCAGAAGACGTGGCGGGTGCGCGCGATGCGCTCCGTGCGTGGCTGCACGAGAAGCGCGATGCGGCGCGCGACCATGCCAAGGCGCTCACGCCCGCCTCGAGAGCGAAGCTAGACGTGGTCTTCGGACCGGACATCAGCGCGTTGCGCCCGGAGCTGCTCGCGATGATCGAGCGGCATCGTGACGACATGAAGACGGTATCGCCGCACGACCGCCTGGCGGGCCTCCGCGCGCACGTCTACCTGCTGCACGGCGAAGGTGACACCGTGATCCCGGCGACCGAGACCCTGTGGCTCGCAGAGGACGTGCCGGCGGCGTCGTTGCGTGCGGTCCTGGTCAGTCCGGCCATCGAGCATGTCGAGCTGAAGGACCCTTCGCTCGGCGATCAGTGGTCGCTCGTGCACTTCATGGGCGACGTGATCGGTGAGGCCGAAGCCGCGCGATGACTCGGGTTTTTCTTGCCTCTTGACGCTTGAGGTTACTCCGTCGATAACCAGGCGATGCGTACTCCCTTCGCTGCCCTGGTTGCGTGTCTGACGCTCACCTTCGTCGTCGTTGCGACGCCGAGCTGCAAGTCGTCCTCGAAGAGCACCGCCGTCGACGGTGGCGGCGCTGGCCCCGGCCTCGACTCCGGCTTCGACTCCGGCCTCATCACCGCGCCGACAAACGTCGACTGCACGAAGATCGAGAACTGCTACCACCTCGCCTGCTACGACGCGCCCGAGTGCTCGAGCACGCCGGACCCCGGCGCATGCCCGGTCGGTCAAGTGAAGGAGCTGGTCGCGGACGGCGGCGAAGGCGCGTGCCGCGCATGCACCGAGGCCGATTGCGACGGCCTCCCCAGCTACTGCTGCGGCGCCGACGTGTGCAAGAACCACGTCGAGTGCGGCATGTACATCTGCAAGGACATCGAGGCGACGTGCGCCGGCAAGACGGGAACCACGTGCGGGTTCCACGATCTCGACGGCGACGACGCCTTTGGCGACTGCGACGAGGCCCCGTCCGATCCGTGCTGCTTCTGCAAGATCGCGGTCGGCTGCGCGGACTCGAAGTGCCCGTCCGGCAACAAGGTCGAGGGCGGCAACTGCTCGCCTTGCACCGCGAACGACTGCTCGCGCCCCACGTGCATGGGTCTCAACGGCTGCCCCACGAACTGCCAGGCGGGCTTCTACTTCGACGGCGTTCGCTGCCGCGATTGCTCGATGAGCGACCAGGCCGCGAACATCGCGGCCTGCCAGCTCGACGGCGGAATGTAGTCGGCGCACGCCGTCATGCGTCGACGCATCGGGTGGGTGGCGGTGGTCGGCGCGGCCTCGGCGATGGCAACGGTCGCGTGTGGAGGCTCGCTCCCCGCGACCGAGCCCACGCGCGCGACCGGTCAGAGCGGGCTGATGGGCAAGGCGTTCGCCGGTCAGAACGCCTGCAACGCGAAGGCGCACGAGCGCCCGTTCATCATCGAGTGGGACGCCACCGACATGAGCATGTTCGAGAGCCGCGCGGCGACGGACGTGATCTTCGTTCACTACGAGGGCTGCGATCTCAAGGTCCTCGAGGCGTGCGCGAACGACTCGATCCGCGGCGCGTTCGGCGCGTACCGACCGGTGGAGTGGACGAGCGGATCGGTCGAAAAAATGGACATCACGAGCGAGGGCGAGCTCTACGCGAAGCTCCCGCTCGGCGCAGCCACGCTGGGCGGACGCGTGTCGGCGGGCGAGAAGTTCCGCATGGAGTACTTCGTGAGCGGCGTGAAGACGGCGACGCGAAGCAGCGTCTACCGCGGTGAGCTCGCGAAGGTCCCGGGCTGCGCCGGTGCCACCCACTTCGTGTATGGCTTCGCGCTCGGCGCGTTCGCGCTGGCGTCGGAGAAGAAGGTCTCGGGAGAGGCGCAGGTCGGCTTCCAGGGCATGGGCGGCGGCGCGAAGCACGCGACCTCCCAGAACGCCGACAAGAAGGGCGGCGTCCTCGAGAGCTGCCGCGGCGAGAGCGCGAAGGACGTGCGCACGTGCCAGGTTCCGATCCGTCTCATGCTCCGCGACATCGCCGAGGGCGAGCCGCCTGCCGGAAGCGGCGCGAGCGGAGCGACTGCCGATGGCGCGGGCGGTGGTGGTGGCGCGGGGGCGCCGCCATCGCGATCGGACCGCAACGAGATGAACATGGAGGAGCACAAGCTCCGTGAGTCGGCGGCGCGCAAGCGCGTGGCGAAGGACGGCAAGGGCTGCCTCGCGGATCTCGACGAGGCGGACCGACGCTTCCCGAGCTCGTCGCGACTCTCGACGCGACCGGACGGCATGACGAACATTCGCGGCGAATGCCTGATGCTGACCGGCGACTGCGCGAACGGCAGCAAGCAGCTTCGCATGGCCATGGAGCGCATGGGCATGTCGACGCAGAGCGTGGATAGCGTCGTGAAGATCCGCGCCGACGAGCTGTGCCCGAAGAAGTAGGCTCTCTTCGGCGACCGGGGCCGCGCTACTCGATCTTCACCGGCGCCGCATAGCTCTTCAGCTCCGCGCGCGCGTCGCCGCCTGCCGCGTGGACCTCGAGGAGCACCATGCCCACGCCCGGGCAGTACGTGGTGACGTACTTCGAGCCCTCGGGGCGGCCGCCCTCCTCCACCGTCTGGACACACGAGCTGTACGCGCCGGCGACCACCTTCGGGGTCGCGTCGATCGACACCACCTTCGCCGTGCCGCCGTGCTCGCCCGGCCACGTGGCCCCGACGTCGAGCGGGGCCTTCAGGATGAACGCGCCGCCGTCGTACGCGACGCCCTGCGGCGTGAACACGAAGCGCTTGGTCGCGTTCGATAGACGGAGCTCGCCGTGCGTCGCATCCGTGCGGTGCACCTTCGCCACGAGCATGCCGGTCTCGCCGTTCTCGGAGGTCGCGTACGCATAGATCCGCCCCTCCTCCAGCGGAAAGTACTGCTCCGCGCTCGAGCCGCTCGCCGGCTTCGTCGAGACGAGAGGCGCCTCCGGACCTGCCGCCGGGCCACACGCCAGGACGATCCCACAACACCCGAGCAGCCCGACCAAGGAGAGACGCTTCACGCCGGCCATCCTAGCGAAATACGAGCCTTCCCCGCTCCACGCTCTTCACGCTCCCGAAATCTCGCCACCATCGGCCCGCCGACCGCTTTCGCGCCCGCAGGAACGTGCTAATTCGCCCGCGCCGTGAACGATCAGCTCAGCTCCGATCTCGCCTCGCTCCGTATCGACCGGGACGCGCCCACGCCTCCTGGCGGCGCCGGCGCGTCGGGACTGAAGCGCGTCCTCGTGCCCGTGCTGGTCCTCGCCGCCATCGGCGGGGCCGGCTACTTCGCGTGGACCAAGCTGGAAGGTCAGATCCTCAAGCAGGAAGTGAAGACCACCGAGGTCGCGCTCATCTCGCCGTCGCAGGCCGAGGTCCAGGTCACGGCCACCGGCTACGTCATCCCGCAGCGCACGTCGAAGGTCGGCGCCAAGCTCCCCGGCCGGCTCGCGAAGGTCTTCGTCAAGGAGGGTGACACCGTCAAGGAAGGCGACGTCCTCGCGCAGCTCGAGGACGCCGACCAGAAGAGCCAGATCGTCGCCGCGTCCTCGCGCGTCGGAGTCGCCAGCGCGCGCGTCGCCACGGCACGTGCCAACCTCGCCGAGGTCACGCAACAGGTCGAGCGCGAGAAGGCGCTCGTCGCGAGCGGTGCCGTCGGCAAGGCTGGCCTCGACAACCTCGTCGCTCGCGAGAGCGCGCTCCGCGAGGGCGTGAAGGCCGCCGCGGCCGAGGCCACGTCCGCGCAAGCCGACGTCGGCACGTTCGGCGTCGGCCTCAAGGACCGCACCATCGTTGCTCCCATCGGCGGACGCATCGTCACGAAGCCCGCCACCGTGGGCGAGTTCGTGGGCGGCATCGGCAACATCGGCCTCGTCGCGGAGATCGTGGACTTCGACAGCCTCATGGTCGAGACCGACGTCCCCGAGTCGCGCCTCCACATCATCAAGATCGGCGGCCCCGCCGAGATCGTGCTCGATGCGTATCCGAACAAGCGGTACCGCGGCATCGCCACCGAGCTCGGCCAGCGCGTCAACCGCGCGAAGGCCACCGTCGTCGTGAAGGTGAAGTTCGTCGACGAGGCGCAGAACGTGCTCCCCGAGATGAGCGCGCGCGTCAGCTTCCTGTCGAAGGCCATCACCGATGACGCGCTGAAGGAGTCGCCGAAGCGCGTCGTCTCGAACGACGCCATCGTCGATCGCGGCGGCCAGAAGGTGGTCTTCGCGGTCGATTCGGGGAAACTGCACGTATTTCCGGTCAAGGTGGGCGGACCGGTGGGCGGGACTGCCGTCGAGCTGCTCGACGGGCCAGCCCCGGGTGTGAAGGTCGTAGCGAAGCCGACGCCCGAGACGGCGGACGGTCAGCGCATCAAGGAGACGGACAAGTGAGCGGAACCGAATCGCGCGGCCCCGAGAGCGAGAGCAATCTCGTGAACATGCCCGAGACGCCCACCACCGAGGTCGACGTCCCCGAGCCCTATCGGAAGAACGAAGGCGACGGCGCCGCCGCGAAGGCTGGCGAGAAGCCCGCTGAAAAGGCCAACGAGAAGGCCAAGGGCAAGACCGCCTATCGCGACACCAACGCCAAGACGATCATCGAGCTGAAGGGCGT